>JBDSUN010000045.1:0-8247 GCA_039927735.1 Acidimicrobiales bacterium
GGGTACACCTTCTCGCCGCCGGTGTTGATGCACACCGAACCGCGGCCCAGCAGCGTGAGCGATCCGTCGGCCTCGACGGTGGCGTAGTCGCCGGGCACGGAGTAGCGCTTGCCCTCGAACATGATGAAGGTGGCGGCGGACTTGGCCTCGTCCTTGTAGTAGCCGACCGGCTGCCATCCGCCCACCGCCACTCGGCCCGTCTCGCCGGAGCCGGGTTCCACCGAGCGACCGTCGTCGGTCAGCACCTTGGTGTGCTCGCCCACGGTGAACTTGGCGGTGGTGCTGGTGCCGCCGGCCGTGCTCACCGATTGGCCCATCCCCACCGCCTCCGAAGACGAGAAGGCGTCGATGATCATCATCCCTGGCTGATGGGCGAGCAGGCCCTGCTTGGCCGCTTCGCTGAACATGACGCCCGAGCTCGAGATGATCACCAGGCTCGAGATGTCGTACTTGCCGGGGGCGGTGTCGAGCGCGCGCACCATGGGCTTGGCGAAGGCGTCCCCCACGATGGCGATGGTGTTGACCGACTCCCGTTCGACGGTGGCGAAGAGCTCGTCGATGTCGAGGTTGCGGGCCTCCATGGTGACGGTGCACCCGCCGCCCGACAGGACGATGAGCTGCGTGAAGCACCCGGTGCCGTGCATCAGCGGGCAGGCCGGCATGCCGGTCAGCCCCGGGCCCTGGACGGCGTCCCGGATGACCTGTGGGTCGGGGTCGCTGTCGCGCGCGGCGGGCACGAAGGAGCCGACCAGGGTGCGGAAGAGGTCGTCCTGGCGCCACATCACGCCCTTGGGCATCCCGGTGGTGCCGCCGGTGTAGAGCAGGAGGAGGTGGTCGCCGTCACGGCCCCACGAGCCTGACACCGCCGTCGGGGTCCCGGCCTTCGCGGCCGCCTCGTACGGCGTCGCCCAGGACGGGCAGGGGCCGGCCCCGTCGTCGACCCAGAGCCAGAGCTTGATCAGGGGCAGGCGGTCGCGCAGCCCCTCGATGCGCTCGGTGAAGCTGCCGTGGAAGACCACCGCCACCACGTCGCCGTTGTCCCACAGGTAGACGAGCTCGTCATCCAGGTAGCGGTAGTTGGTGTTGATGGGTGCCAGGCCGGCCTTGAAGGCGGCGAACACGGATTCCAGGTACTCGGGGCCGTTGTAGAGGTACTGGGCCACCTTGTCCTGCTCGTCGACGCCGGCATCGAGGAAGGTCTGGGCCACCCCGTTGGCCCGCCGGTCGAACTCCGCCCAGGAGATGCGGCGATCGCCCTGGATCTGGGCCGGAGCGTCGGGCACCTGCTGCGCCACGATCTCCCAGACGTCGGCGAAGTTCCAGCCCGGCATGTGTCCCCCTCGGTTGCGAACGGGGGCTGACGCTACCTTGCCGGCGATGGACTTCGAGCTCCCGGCCGACGACGACGAGCGGCGCGTCGCCGTGCGGGCCTGGCTGGCCGACCACCCGGCTCCGTCCGGTCGCCAGCTGGCGGAGGCCGGCTACGTCGCCCCTCACTGGCCGAGGCCGTGGGGGCTCGACGCCGACCCCATCCACCAGATCCTCATCGACGATGAGCTCAGCGCAGCGGGCGTGCGGCGCCCGTCGAACACGATCGGCATCGGATGGGCCGGCCCGACGATCCTCCACGGCGGCACCCAGGAGCACAAGGACCGGTACCTCTTCCCGTTGCTCGCGGCCGAGGAGATCTGGTGCCAGCTCTTCAGCGAGCCCGGGTCCGGGTCTGACCTCGCCTCGCTGTCCACCCGGGCGGTGCGCGACGGCGACGAGTGGGTGATCACCGGTCAGAAGATCTGGACGTCGTTGGCGCAGCACTCCGCCTTCGGGATCCTCATCGCCCGCACCGAGGCCGATGCCCCCAAGCACGAGGGCATCTCGTACTTCATCTGCCCGATGGACGCGCCGGGCGTCGACATCCGCCCCATCATCGAGATGACCGGCTCGCACACCTTCAACGAGGTGTTCCTCGACGAGGTGCGGCTCCCCGCCGCCAACCTGGTCGGCGACGTGCACCGCGGCTGGGGCCTGGCCAAGGTGACGCTCGGCAACGAACGGGTGTCGCTCTCGTCCGGCGGCGCGCTGTGGGGCATGGGGCCGACGGCGGACGACCTGCTCGACGTCGTGCGAGCGGCCGGTGGAGTCACCGACCCGGTCTTGCGGCAGCGACTGGCCGCCCTCCACATCGAGCACGAGCTGCTCCGCCTCATCCGCCTCCGCACGGTCACGGCCCGCATCAAGGGGGAGCCGCCCGGTGCCGAGGCATCCGTCCGCAAGATCCTGGCCGACGAGCACGGCCAGGCCCTCATGGGCCTGGCCAAGGACCTGTGCGGCCCGGGGGGGATGCTCAGCACCAGTGGCCCGATGGGCGGAGAGGTGGCCATGTGGCACTACGGCTTCCTGTTCGCCCCGGCGCTGACCGTCGGCGGTGGCACCGGCGAGGTGCAGCGCAACATCGTGGCCGAGCGGGTGCTGGGCCTGCCCCACGACATCGACGTGGAGCAGGGCCAGACCTGGGCGGAGTCGCGCCGCTGAGTCTCCCGGCGCCGGCGCTGGGGTAGACGGAGCGCCGTGGAGGTGTGCGAGATCGACTGCAACGGGCCAGGCATGCGGCGCCGACGGGCGGGCAAGGGCTTCACGTACCTCGAGGAGGACGGCACCCGCATCACCGAGGTGGAGGTGGTCGACCGCATCCGGTCGCTGGCCATCCCGCCGGCCTGGGAGGACGTCTGGATCTGCTCGGATCCCGACGGGCACATCCAGGCCACCGGGCTCGACGCCAAGGGCCGCCGCCAGTACCGCTACCACGACGAGTGGCGAACCGCCCGCGACCGAGCCAAGCACGATCGCATCCTCGCCTTCGCCAAGCGCCTGCCCGAGCTGCGGGCGCAGGTGGCCGAGGACATCGCCGCGCGCGGCATGCCCAGGGAGCGGGTGCTGGCGGCCGCCGTCCGTCTCCTCGAGCTCGGCTTCTTCCGCATCGGCGGGGAGGCCTACGCCGAGGAGAACGACACCTACGGTCTGGCCACGCTCCGCAAGGCGCACGTGCGAGTGCGTCGGGAGTCGCTCGAGTTCGACTACGACGCCAAGAGCGGTCAGCACCGGCTGTGCCAGGTGGTGGACCCGGAGGTCCGGGCAGTCATCACCACCCTGCGCCGTCGTCGCGCGCCGGCCGATGCCGAGCTGCTCGCCTACAAGGACGGTCAGGAGTGGATCGACATCCGCTCCTCGGACATCAACGACTACATCCAGGCCTGCATCGGGAACGACTTCACCGCCAAGGACTTCCGCACCTGGGTGGGCACGGTGCTGGCGGCGGCTGGTCTCGCGGTCCAGGAGTCGGGCGACTCGGACACGGCGACCAAGCGGGTGGTGGCGCAGGTGGTGAAGGACGTGTCCGAGCACCTGGGCAACACGCCGGCGGTGGCACGCTCCGCCTACATCGACCCCCGGGTGGTCGAGCGCTTCGAGGCTGACGACACGGTGCTGGACGCCGTGGCCGACGTGGATCTGGAGGACCTCGAGCAGGGGATCCCCGAGGACCTCGAGGCGGCGGTCCTCGAGCTCATCGAGCGGGCCCGGCGACGACGGACCAAGCGGCCGAAGCGGTCCCCGAAGGCGGCCTGAGCCTGCCCGACCCGGAGTTGCGCCCGGGTCTCCGCCGCAGGCCAGACTGTCGCCATGCCCGCCCTGCTCACCCCGGTCGACCTCGATCGCCACCAGAAGGTCCGGGCCTGGACCGAGCTGCCCGGCGTACCTGTCGGCACCCACGGCAAGGTGCTCCAGGTCGGTGGGGTCACCTGGATCCGCTATCGGGTGCTCTTCGAGAACGGCATCGAGCAGGGCCTGCTCGACGGTCGCCACATCGTCGCAACGAAGGACTTCGTGCCCGTGGCCGACCGGGTGGAGGTCGAAGCCGTCGACGATGCGATGGCCGACGCTGGTGATGATGCCGGCCCCTCGGCCGCAGCCGCTGACAACGCCTTCGGCGTGCCCGCTCACCTGCTCGAGCGGTCAACGGCCGCCCGAGCGCGGCGCGCCGCCCTGTAGACACCGACACACCGACCATCAACCCGGGGGAACCGATGAAGCTGTCCACGCAGCTCAGCTATGCCTGCGGCTTCAAGCAGGGCGTCGACCAGGTGGTCGAGCTCGAGAAGGCCGGCCTCGACATGGTGTGGGTGGCCGAGGCCTACAGCTTCGACGCCGTCAGCAGCATGGGCTACCTGGCCGCCCGCACCACCACGGTGGAGATCGCCGCAGGCATCCTGCCCATCTACACCCGTACGCCGACGTTGATCGCCATGACCGCCGCCGGCATCGATGCCCTGTCCGAGGGGCGCTGCATCCTCGGCCTCGGGGCGTCGGGCCCGCAGGTCATCGAGGGCTTCCACGGCGTCGTCTACGACCGACCGCTCGGGCGCACCCGGGAGATCATCGACGTGTGTCGCCAGGTGTGGCGGCGCGAGAAGGTGGAGCACTCGGGCGCGAGCTACCAGATCCCCGTGCCGGAGGGTCAGGGCACCGGCCTGGGTAAGCCGCTCAAGCTCATCAACCACCCGGTGCGCAGCGAGATCCCGATCTACGTGGCCTCGCTCGGTCCCAAGAACGTCGAGATGACCGCCGAGAAGGCGGACGGCTGGCTGCCGCTCTTCTACCTCCCGGAGAAGGCGCAGAAGGTCTGGGGCGACGATCTCGCCGCCGGCGCCGCCAAGCGCTCGGCCGACCTCGGCCCGATGGAGGTCGTGGCCGGCGGTCTGCTGTCGGTGGGCGAGGGCGCCGAGGCGATCCGTGAGCTCTCCCGCCCGATGACGGCGCTCTACGTCGGCGGCATGGGCGCCAAGGGCAAGAACTTCTACAACGACCTGGTGAAGCGCTACGGCTACGAGCAGGAGGCCGAGCAGATCCAGGACCTCTACCTCGACGGCAAGAAGGACGAAGCCGCAGCGCTGGTGCCCGACGAGCTCCTCGAGGCCACCACCCTGTGCGGGTCCGAGGGCTACGTGCGGGAGCGGCTAGCCGCCTACCAGGAGAGCGGCGTGACCGTCCTCAACATCACCCCGATCGGTCCTGACCCGGTCAAGCTCATCGAACAGGTCAAGGGCTGGATCCAGGACCTCTAGGCGACGGCGAAGCAGACCTCGAGCTCCATGCCGTCGGGGTCGCGGAAGAAGAGGGACCAGTCGTCGCCGAGCTGCTGGACGTCGCCGACCTCTTGGGCGCCGGCCGCCCTGAGCCGCTCCGGCATCGTCTGCAGCACCTCCAGGGAGTCGACCGCCAGGCCGAAGTGGTCGACGGCGCCTCGCCCGCCCTGCCGGCGGCGGTCGCCGATGAGGTCCTCGGTGGCGACCTCGAAGACGTTGAGGGCGGCGCCGCCACCGAGGTCGAGGATCTTCATCCACGGGTGGTCCTCCCGCGCCTCCACCTCGAACGTGACGACGGCGTCGAAGGCCTGTTCGTAGAACGTGACGGTGCGGTCCATGCTGCTGGTGAGGGTGGCCACGTGGTTGAACCCGTTGGTGAGGGGCATGCTCCAATGCTGCCACTCGCGCGGCCGCTCCGCCCCGGGATGGCCGGGATCGTCGTTCGGTGGGCGAACCTGTCTGCACCGTGACGATCACCCCTCCCCGCTACGAAGGCCGAGTGTCCGTCCGCGACGGGCGGCTCCTGGGCGTGGCCGAGTTCGGCCCGACCTCCGCGGAGCAGAACGTGGTGTGGTTCCACGGCACCCCGGGAGCCCGCCGCCAGGTGCCGGAGGCGGCGCGACGGATCGCGGACGAGCGGGGCGTGCGCATCATCGGCATCGACCGGCCGGGAGTGGGCCTGTCGACCGGCCACCTCTACGACCGTCTCCTCGACTCCACCGAGGATCTGCGGTTGGCCTTCGACAAGCTCGGCGTCGATCGCTTCTCCACCGTCGGCCTGTCCGGTGGCGCGCCCTACGCGCTGGCCTGCGCCTACGCCTTCGGCACTCGGGTCCCGTCGGTCGGGATCCTCGGCGGGGTGGTGCCCAGCGGCGGTGAGGAAGGTACCGGCGGGGGACTGGTGAGCCTGGCCCACCGCTTCAAGCCGCTGCTCCCGCTCATGGTCGAGCCGGCCGGTGCCCTGCTGGCCACGATCGTGCGGGCCGCTCGCCCCGTCGGACCCTGGGCCATCGACCTCTACGGCCGCTTCGCTCCCGAGGGTGACCGCCGGGTGCTGGCCGAGCCGGAGAACAAGGAGATGTTCCTCGACGACCTCTACAACAGCGGACGCCACGGCATGCGGGCGGCTGTCTACGACGCCATCCTCTTCACCCGTGACTGGGGGTTCTCCGTACGGGAGCTGCGGGTGCCGGTCACGTGGTGGCAGGGTGACGCCGACAACATCGTTCCCCTGTCCCACGCCGAGCACATCGTGCAGCTGATCCCCGGCGCCGAGCTGCGCGTCCGACCCGGTGACGGGCACCTCGGCGGCCTCGGGATCGCCGAAGAGGTCCTGGACACCATCCTCGACTGGGACACAGGTGGCCGCTAGGCGAAGGCGCGGGTGATGGTGCCGAGGGCCTCCTCGGCCTCTCGCACGAAGCGCTCCACCAGCTCGCCGGCGGGGACCAGCTCGTCGATGGAGCCGACACCCTGGCCGGCGGGCCAGAACTCCTTGTCGGGGTCGATGTCGGGGGTGGAGGGATCGCCGCCGAGGTGGTTGGCCCCTTCTTGCATCGTCTTCACCACCTGCATCGGGAAGGGCTCCGGCACGCCGCCGTCGGCCTCGAAGGCCTTGGTGTAGCCGTTCTCGATCACCCGACAGGTCTTGCCCGTGTAGGCCCGGGTGATGGTGGTGCCGTCCTCGTGGGTGCGCAGGAGCGCCTCCTTGTAGCCCTCAACCCCGTTGGCCTCCGGAGTGGCGATGAAGCGGGTGCCGACCCAGATGCCGTCGGCACCCAGTGCCAGGGCGGCGGCCAGGCCCCGCCCGTCGACGATGCCGCCCGCCGCCACCACCGGCACCCGCTCGCCGACAGCATCGACCACTTGGGGCACGAGGGCGAAGGTGGCGATCTTGCCGGTGTGGCCGCCCGCCTCAGTGCCCTGGGCGACCACGATGTCGCAGCCCGCCTCCACGGCGGCGACGGCGTGGCGGACCTTGCCGCACATGCTGACGACGAGCACGTTGCGGCTGTGGCAGAGGTCGACCACGTCGCGAGGCACGCCGAGGCCGGCCACGAACACCGAGCCTCCGCCGTCGATGATGTCGTTCACCTTCGCCGTCATGTCACCGGGGGCGGCGGTGAGCAGGTCGACGCCGAAGGGCTTGTCGGTGATCGCACGGACCTTGGCGATCTCGTCGCGCATCTGTTCGGCGCCCATCGTGGACGCCCCCATGCAGCCGAACCCTCCCGCCTCGCTCACGGCCGCGACAAGTCGGTGGTACGACACCCCACCCATTCCGGCCAGCATCACCGGGTGCTCCACCTGCAGGACGTCGGTCAGTCGAGTGCGCATGGGGGATTGCTAGGTCCGGCTTGACCGTCCGGTCAAGCAGCACCGCAGATGGCCAACCGGTATCCGCCGTCGAAGCGGTCCAGCGCCCGGAGGTGACCGTGCCGACGATCCCACTCTCCGGAGCCGATGTCGGCCAGGAGGCGCTCGGCTCCCCGCCGGCGGGTCGCCTCGGGCAGCAGCGCCAGCCAGGACATCCCGGCCTGGACAACCGGATCGGCGTAGGCCTCGGGGCGGTTCCAGAAGGCCACGCCAAAGCCGTCCTCGCAGTCGGCGGGGACGAGGACCGGGGCCACGCTGCGCACGTCGAGGATCTCGGCGAGGTCGAGCAGGCCCGGGGCGTTCCGCTCCACCGGCAGCTCGGCCGCCTCCGGGAAGTACTCGAGGGCCCAGAAGCCGTGGCTCTTCAGCGGCTCGAAGAAGAAGATCACCTGCCGCGCGCTCACCCGTTGCAGCTCCCGCAGCCCCGCCTTGCGGTCGGTCCAGTGGTGGACCGTGAGGATCGCCATGGCGGCGTCGAAGCGTCTTCCTGGGAACGGCAGCGCCTCTGCCGCGCCCCGCACGACGAGGCACGTGCGGTCAGTGCGCTGCCGCAGCATCACCGGCGAGGGCTCGACCGCTACCACCACGCGGTCTCGGGGCTCGTAGCTCCCCGTGCCCGCTCCGACGTTCAGAATGGTGGCGGCATCGCCCAGGGCCGCGTGAACCTGGGCCGCTACACGGTCGTCCTCGCGGCGGGTGGTTGCGTACGACTGGCCGATCTTCTCGTAGG
>JBDSUN010000046.1:0-5126 GCA_039927735.1 Acidimicrobiales bacterium
GGCTCTTCAGAGAGGCGGGCTACCGCACCACCTCCGTCGGGAAGATCTTCGACTCGCGCGGTGGCGGGCCGGACGACTGCTGGGACGAGGAGGTCGCCAAGAGCGCCGTCAGCGACTCCACCATCGCCATCGAGCGCCTGGAGCACCTCGCCGCAGGCGACGACCCGTTCTTCCTCGCCGTTGGCTACTCGCAGCCGCACTGCCCGTGGGAGCCGAGCCCAGAATCGATGGTCCAGTACGACGTAGCGTCCATCGAGCTGCTCGGTCCCGGCCGGACCTTCACGGGGGAGATGGAGGCCTGCGCCGGGGCCAGCGCGTCGGTCGTGGGTGATGCCGAAGCCAAGGAGATCACGGCTCGGTACTTCGCCGAAGTCACCGACATCGACAGGGCCTTCGGCAGCCTCATGGCCTCGGTCGACCGTCTCGGACTCCTCGACGACACGATCGTCATCTTCTGGTCGGGCGACCACGGCTTCTCGCTGGGTCAGAACGACCGCTGGGGCAAGTGGTCCTGCTACCAGGCGGCCACCAGGGTCCCACTGATGATGACCGTCCCCCGAATGACGACGGCCGGGATGCGAGCCACCGGCATCGTCGAAGCCGTTGACATGTATCCCCGCTCATGGAGCTGTGCGGGCTCGATCCTGCGCCGCAGCCGCTCGACGGCCTCAGCTTCGCCCCGCTCCTCTCGGACCCCACGACGGACTGGAAGCACAGTGCCTTCAACGTGTGGGGCATCGATCGGGTTGCCCGCCGGTCCATCAAGACGGCGCAGTACGACTACATCGACACCTCGGCCAACCCCCTGCACAACGCCAGCATCGAGGTGTACGACTTGGCCATCGATCCGTCCGAGTCCGTCAACCTGTACGCGGAGAGGCCAGAGGTGGCGACGGTGCTGGCTGAGCGGCTCCGGCTCGGCCCCGACGCCGCCAAGCCGGATGCCCCGCCGATCCCCTGGTAGCTCCCCTCGGATCGCGCTTCGCCGATCCCGAGGCCTCCTCCTGCGATCGGCGCCGGCCCCACCCCGATGGTGTCGAACCCGGTGACCCCGGAGCCAACGGCGCCGGTGGTCGCCTCCGAGCGCTGACAGCCGGAGTCGGCGACGGAGCCCGCTCCGTGGCCATGGGTGACGTCGACGGCGACGTCGACCTGGACGTGGTGTCCGTCAACCAGTGCTCGGACACGCTGTCGGTCCTGCTCGCGGCCGGGACGACACCTCCCCCGCCGTCCCGACGGACGGCGACGGCACACCCGGGCGGAGTCGGTGACGGCAGCTGACCTCGACGGTGACGGCGACGTCGACCTCATGACGACCGGCCGTGCTCAGGGCCAGGGTCAGCCGCGCCGCGAGCCGGTCGGTCCGTGGCCCACCCGGGCCCGCAGCAGCGGGGGCACACAGCAGGTCACGATCGTGCGCTGGTACCTTCCGCAGCGTGTACGGAAGGGACTCGGCGAGCCGTAGCCCCACGGTGTCCGCCTTCGTCCTGGTCATCGACAAGCACTCCAGCTCCCGCCCCGGCGCTGGCCTGCGTCTCCCGGGATCGCCAGGGGTGGTCGAGCTCGGTTTCGAGGCGAGCTGCGAGGCCGACTGGACCGACCGATCCGGAGCTGTCCGGATGCGGTGCTGGAGCGAGCGTCCGGGGGCGTGGGAGGAGCGGGACGGCAACCTGACCTTCGTTGCAGGCGATCTGCGACGCGGGCAGCTCGTCGACGGCGCACCCCCCGACCAGCCAGCACCGACGGTCTCCCTACGTCAAGGGTGGAAGGGTGTCTTCGCCAGCGTCGTGCTGACCGCCGCCGGCGACGGTCTGGCGCGCACGGATCCGATCGGGCATCGATGCCTCTATGCGGCAGAGGATGACCGATCGATCGTGGTCTCGTCCCGGGCATCCCTGGCTGCCCGCACCTTGGCAGGGACTCGAACGCCGCCCCGAGACGGCTTCGGGATGTGCTGGCTGGCCTTCACCACCTATCGGGTGGGGGAGCGGTCCGGCTTCGAAGGCGTGCGCGTGCTGCGTCCTGGCACTGCACTGCGACTGACGAAGGGGCGAGCGGCGTGGGAGCGCATCGATCCGTTTGTCGTTGCGCCCGATGACGAGATGCGCGCGCTGTCCGTCGCGCAGCTCGCGGAGGTCCTGCTCGATGATCTCGCCGACTCGCTCGGCTCCTTGCTGGCCGGCCCCGAGCGACGTCGTGTTCTGAGCCTCACCGGAGGGAAGGACTCGCGGGTCGTGCTGGCGGCCGCGCTGCGGGCTGATCTGGCCCAAGATCTCGTCTACGAGACCGTCGGTCCGCCCGAGCTCGCTGACGTGCAGATCGCCACCGAGCTGACGGAGATGTTCGGCCTGCGACACGACGTCCGCTTCCTCGACATGCAGGTCGTGGAACCGTTTGGCGACCGGTTCCGGCGGTTCGTCCACCTGACCGGAGGGATGGTGAGCGGCTGGGACCTGCAGGCATCCGCTCCCACCGACGACCTGCGCCTGACCGGGATCTGCGGCGAGCTCCTCCGGAGCTGCCAGAAGCTGCCCGGGTCCGCTCGCGCCCCGGGAGGGCTGTGGGACGCCATCGGCCCGGCCCGTCTTGGGCGTCTCGGCCTCGTGCGGCCCGAGGTGGCCGCGATGCTTGGCGCGGAGCTTCGCGACCACCTCGACCGAGAGCCATCCCCGGAGGCCGACCCGCTCGACCGGGCCCAAGCCCACTTCGCCGGATCTCGGATGAGGTTCACCCGCCTCGGGGCCCGGGAGGAGCTCAGCGGTGGACGGGTCCACCCGCTCTACTCACCGCTCGCCCTCCGAGCCGCTCTGTCACTCGACAGCTCCGTCCGCCAGTCGGAGGTGCTGGTGGCCTGCATGCTGCAACAAGCCTCGGCGCCCCTGCTCCACCATCGGTTCACCGACGCGGGATGGGATGCCACCGCCCGGACCAGTCTGGGACTCCCTGAGGGCCACGCCCCCGCGAGCACTGCGCCACGAAAGGCTGAACCGCTCATGGCGTCGCTCTTCGCCGCGCGCGTGGACGAGCGATCGGCACTGTTGTCGGAGGTCTTCGCCGATGCCGGCAACCCCATCTGGGACTGGCTCCACCGCCCGGCGGCGCTCAACGCCATCGAGCGGTACGCCGAGCTGCGTACGCCGGAGCGTCAGGAGCTCTTCGGTGCCGCCACCGGAGCCGTGTGGATGTCAGGCTGACGCTCGGCGATGCCCAGTGCGTCGAGGATGAAGGCGAAGACGAAGGCCTCGTCCTTCCACGCGTCGTAACGGCCGGATGGGCCCTGGTGACCGGCGCCCATCTCCGTCTTCAGGTAGACCACCTTGCCGCTGGTGGTGCTGGTGCGGAGCCGCTGCACCAACTTGGCCGGCTCCCAGTACGACACCCGGGGGTCGTTCAGCACGCCGGTGGCGAGGATGGTGGGATAGGTCTGGGCCGTGACGTTGTCGTAGGGGCTGTACCCGTGCATGTAGTCGTACACGGCTCGGTCCTCGACCGGGTTGCCCCACTCCTCCCACTCTGTGACGGTGAGCGGCAGGGTCTCGTCGAGGATGGTGTTGAGGCAGTCGACGAAGGGCACTTCGGCCACCACGGCCGCGAAGAGGTCGGGCCGCAGGTTGGTCACGGCTCCCATCAGCAAGCCGCCCGCGGAGGCGCCCCGCGCCACCAGGCGATCCGGTGAGGTGACCCCGGCGTCGACCAGGTGCTCGGCACAGGCGATGAAGTCGGTGAAGGTGTTGCGCTTGGCGAGCATCTTGCCGTCGTCGTACCAGGGGCGGCCCATCTCGCCTCCGCCTCGCACGTGGGCGATGGCGAAGACGAAGCCGCGATCGAGCAGCGAGAGGCGGAGCGTCGAGAACGACGGGTCGATGGAGGCCTCGTAGGAGCCGTAGCCGTAGAGGAGGCACGGGGCGGGACGGGCGCGATCGAGGTCGGCCCGGTGCACGTAGGAGATGGGTACCTGGGTGCCGTCGGAGGCGGTGGCCCACAGTCGGCCGGTCTCGTAGTCGGCGGGATCGTGGCCCCCGAGCACCTCGGTGCGCTTGAGCAGCGTCCGCTCGCCGGTGTCGAGGTCCTCGTCGAAGACCGTGCTCGGCGTGACGAGGGATGTGTAGACGAATCGCAGGGTGGTGGTCTCGAACTCCGCGTTGGTGGCCGGACCGGTGTCGTAGACCTCCTCCGGCATGGCCAGCTCGCGGTCGGTGCTGTCGACGTACGGCGTGACCACGATGCGTCGGACCCCTTCCCGGCGCTCGTAGCGGACGAGGTGGCCGGCGAAGGCGGTGATGCCCTCAAGCTTCACCTCCGGCCGGTGAGGGATGATCTCCTCCCAGTGCCCCCGTCCGAGGGCGTCGGCGGTTGTCCTCATGAGCTTGAAGTTCACGGCGTCGTCGGCGTTGGTGAGGATGATGAAGCGGTCGCCGTCGACGGGGTTGGGGGCGTGGGTGACGTCGTACTCGATGCCCTGCTCACGGGGCTGCACCAAGAGCGGGGCCCGGCTGGGGTCTGCGGCGGGGACGAGGTGCTCCTCCGAGGTGATCTTGGAGCCGGCCGAGATGTGCACCCAAGCCTCGGTGAGGCTCAAGCCAACGCCGACGAAGAAGCGCTCGTCGAGGTCCTCGTAGACGAGGACGTCGTCGGCCGGTGGGGTGCCGACCTCGTGGCGCCACACCTGGAACGGTCGCATGGTGGCGTCGGGACGGACGTAGAAGAGCGTCGAGTCGCCGGCCCAGGCCGAGCCGTAGGTGGTCTCCGGGATGACATCGTCCAGGTCGACACCCGTCCGCAGGTCGCGGATGCGCATCGTGTACTTCTCGGAGCCGTCGTGATCGGTGGAGTAGAGGAGGAGGTCCTGGCCCGGTGCGAGGTCGTAGGCGCCGAGCGAGAAGTAGTCGCTGTCGCCGGCCAGCGCGTTGAGGTCGAGGAGCACCTGCTCTCCCGGGACGGCCTCCCCCTCGGTCAGGTCCGCAGGGGGCTCCTCGCCGGTGCGGCACAGGATCGGGTACTGCTGCCCCTCTTCGGTGCGGCTGTAGAACCAGCGGCCGTCCTTGCGGAACGGCACCGACAGGTCGGTCTCCTTGATGCGGGCCTTCATCTCCTCGAAGAGGGCGTCCTGCAGTGCCTCGGTGTGG
>JBDSUN010000047.1:0-10575 GCA_039927735.1 Acidimicrobiales bacterium
TCCTCGCATCTCAGTTGTGGTCCCGCTCCTTCCGTTCGTGAGGTTGATGATCAGAACCGATGGGCGGCAAAGGCGTCGCTGACGTCCGCGCCATCGTGGTTGAGGGCGGACGTCGGATCCGCGCTGACGAGCGCGTCCCAGCGATCCTTGGCCCAGATCTCGGCCCGGGCGCCGCTGCCGTTGACGACGACCTCGCTGCCGAGCCCGGCGTGGTCGCGCAGCGCCTGGGGGATGACGACCCGGCCCTGCTGGTCGGGGACCACCTCCGCCGCGAAGGCCATGAACTTCCGGAGCACGGCCCGGTCGAGGGTGCGTGCGTCCACGGCGGCAGTGATGCGGTCGCCGATCTCGTCGAAGCCTTCGATGGTCCACAGACCCAGGCACCCATCTGCCATGCCCACCATGCCTGCCTCGCCGAGCTGAGCGCGGATCTTGGCGGGCAGGACCATGCGGCCCTTGTCGTCCAGTCCGTGTTCATGGGTCCCGACGAATCGGGTCCGATGCTCTGCCATGGGTCACCAGCTGCCTGACACGGAGGCCCCTCCCCTGTGTCGATGTGTGCCACCGTATGCCGGTGACCCTCCATGGTCAACCACTGACCCCCACTTTGCTCCACTTCGTGCGCACAATACCCTCGATGCCGCCACGACGGACCCCCGCCTCCCACGGCATTTCCTGGTCCTGCCGCGCTCACAGCGAAAATCGCCCGACGTGTCACACCCCCGTAGAGACTCGATCGATGCCGCCGTTCATGCACCCCGATCCAGCTCGGACAAGCGGACGGGAGCTGCGCTACCGCCTCTGCGTCCTGCTGCTGGAGGCCGAGAGGCCGCTGACGGTCGCTGAGCTGCACGCCAGGCTCAATGCCTCCGGTTGGGTGTTCTCGCAGCGGGCGAGCAAGGTGGTGTCCGACGCGCTCCGCTGCGAGGTCGAGCACGGGCGAGCTGTCCGCATCGGCCGCGCCACCTACGCACTCGGCGTGGTCCCCCGCTCGACGGAGTGGTCCATCCGGCGATGGATCGCGTCGAGGAGCATGGCCGGATGAGCGGGTGAAGGGCATCGTCGCTGTAAGCGCGGCAAACCGAGCAGGGTGCTCCGGAGGACCTAGCGCTACGGGAGGCGGTGCACCAACGCATCGCAGAGGACGCCGAGGTCGACCCCGACCCCGACGGCCACCCCCTCCAGCTCCACGGTGGCACTGGGTGGCAGCCCGAGGAGCGGAACGATCGCCAGAGGATCCCAGCGGGCGAGCGCCGCGCACTGGAAGCGAGCGGACGCCCGGGTTCGTCGCTGCGAGATCCCGACAACCTTGCGGCCGTCCACCGTCACCTCACCGGGGCCGAGCCCGGCAAAGCAGACCTGTGGAGACCACGGCGTCCGGAGGAGACCGCCTCGGTGCACTGCGGCGTCGACGCCCACATCCTGCAACGCCGCTGCCCAGAGGTCGCCCAGCCAGTGGAAGGCCCGGCCGACGTCGTCCTGCCAGAGCGGATCGCCGGTCGGGAGGACGACGTCCACCCAGAGCACCTCGCCGGGGACGACCAGCACCGCTCCCCCGCCGCTACGCCGGCGCACCATGTCGACACCCGCCGCGGCGCAGGCCGGTCGGTCGACCCGCTCGTCGGACTGGGCGCTGCCGAGCACCAGCGCGGGGCCGGTGGCGTCGCAAACCCACACGGCGCGCGCGATCGGGTCGGGCAGCTCCCGCGCGTGGAAGGCGGCGGCGCTGGAGGAGATCCGCTCGACGGGCCAGCTCACGCCGAGAGCGTGGCGGGGTGCAGGTACGGCTCCCAGTGCACGGGGACCGTCGGCACCGCCACCGCCACCCACGTCAGCTCGCGAGGAGCACACGGGCGGGTGCGCAGCACCATGGTCGTCTCGTGGAGGAGGCGGTCGCGCTTGCGTACGTTGCAGGGCCGGCACGCCGCCACCACGTTCTCCCAGATGTGCTCGCCGCCCCTGCTGCGGGGGATGACGTGATCGATGCTCTCGGCCGCCGCCGTGCAGTACTGGCAGCGGTGGTCGTCGCGCGCGAACACTCCGCGCCGGTTGAGCGGGGCTCGCCGCCGGTACGGCACCTTGACGAAGTGCCGAAGCCGGATGACCGAGGGCACGGCGAGGGTCAGGCGCTCCGAACGCAGCGCCTCACCAGTGTCGTGCAGCACATCGGCCTTCTGGCCGAGCACGAGCACCACCGCCCGGCGGCTGGGCACCACGCACAGCGGCTCGTAGGTGGCGTTGAGCACGAGGGCCCGCGACATCGCCGGAACGATAGCGACGCGACCTCCGTCGCGCCGGGCAGTTCCTACCTGGCCGAGCTGCGACACCAGCGCAGGTAGGTGACGAGGTCGCTCGCCTCCAGCGGCTGGTCACCGTGGCCGCCGTAGGCCGTCTCCAACCGGAACCTGAGGTAGCCTGGCGAGGGCAGCGGGAGGAACGGCGGTCGCCGCCACCAACCCGGTTGGGCCAGCCGACCCGCCTGTCGGATCCCGGTCGACCAGAGCGAGGGGTGCGGGAGCACGGCGAGCACCGCCTGCCCCGCCCACCGCAGGCTCAGGGCCGGGCCGCCTGCTGGTCGCGCCATGAGCCGGGGTCAGCCGGGCGCGGCTCCTTGGGGAGCCCCAGCACCATCTCGCCGACGATGTTGCGCTGGATCTCCGAGGATCCGGCGTAGATGGTGCCGGCCCGGGCGTTGTAGAAGGCGCCCACCCAGCTGGCGCTGTCGTTCGGAGCACCGGGATCATCGGTCTGGAACGACGACGCCGGCCAGCGCCCGGAGGGGGTCATCGCCTCCGGGCCGAGGATGTCCACCGCCAGCTCCGTGATGACCTTGTGGTACTCGCTCCAGTAGAGCTTGAAGGTGCCGGACTCCGGGCCGGGCTGGTGGCCGTTGAGGAACTGCGTGAGGGAGCGCAGGCCGAGGTAGCGCATGATCTCCACTTGGGTGTGGCACCGGGCCAGGCGCTGGCGGATGGTGGGATCGGTCGTGGCCCCGCGGTCCCGCGCGAGGGCGACCAGCCGGTCGAGCTCGGTGCGGAACATGATCGGGAAGGTGGCCGCCGCCTCGCCGCGCTCGTAGCCGAGGAGGGTCATGGCCACCGCCCAGCCACCGTTGACCTCGCCGACGACGTTGCCCTTCGCGCAGCGAGCGTCGGTGAAGAACACCTCGTTGAACTCCGAGTCGCCCGAGATCATCTTGATGGGTCGGACCTCCACCCCGGGCTGATCCATCGGGCAGAGCAGGAAGGTGATGCCCTTGTGCTTGCCCACGTCCGGGTCGGTGCGGGTCAGCACGAAGATCCAGTTGGCGAGGTGGCCGGCCGACGTCCAGATCTTCTGACCGTTGATCCCCCACTCATCGCCGTCCAGCACGGCTCGACACCCGACGTTGCCGAGGTCGGACCCGGCGTTGGGCTCGGAGTAGCCCTGGCACCAGACGTCCTCGCCCGAGAGGATGCGCGGGATGAAGTGGTGCTTCTGCTCGTCGGTACCCCACTGCAGGATGGTGTTGCCGACCATCTGGATGGAGAAGACGTCGTTGGTGCCACCGAGCGGCACACCCGCGCGGGAGAACTCCTCAGCCAAGATCACCTGCTCGAGCGCGGTGAGGCCAGGGCCCCCGTACTCGGCCGGCCACGACGTGGCCAGGTAGCCGTTGTCGCGCAGGGTGTCGCGCCACTGGCGGGCGAAGGGCTCCACCTGATCGTGGGCGAGGGCACCGATGCCCTGCCAGTCGGCCGGGAGGTGCTCGGCCAGGAAGGCCTGGACCTTCTGGCGGTAGACGTCGGCTTCGGGCGGCGGAGTCGGATCCATCGACCCGGACAGTAGCGCCGCTCCGATCACCCAGCCGTGGCGAGCAGAGGGTGGCCGAGGGCGCGCCAAGCCACCCCGGCCGCGCCCACCAGGGGGCCTTGATCGCCGAGGCCCCCCGGGCGGATCTGGGCGCCTCTGGCGAAGCTGATCCGGGCGGTGCGGTCAAGCTCCTCCTGGGCGGCGGAGAAGAAGATGTCGCCGAAGCCGAGCGCGACCGAGCCGGCCACCACGGCCAGCCGGAGGTCGAGCAGCGCCGCCGCCGAGCCGACCGCCCGACCCACGAGGCGTCCCGCCCGGCGGCGCTCCGCCTCGTCCGCTTCGGCGGCTGGGGCCCCTGTGCGAGCGGCGATGGCGGTACCCGACGCCTCCGCCTCCAAGCACCCCTGGCCGCCGCAGGCGCAGTGACGCCCGTCGGGCTCCACGACGACATGACCGATGTGACCGGCGTTGCCGTCCGCCCCATCGAGGAGCCGGCCGTCCAGCACGATCCCACCCCCCACACCGGTCGACACGACCATGGCGATGTAGTTGCGCTCACCGCTCGCGACCCCGACCCACCCCTCCCCCAGGGCAAGGGCCTTGGCGTCGTTGTCGACGTGGACCTCGAGCTCGAGGGCCGCGGCCAGGCGAGCTCGCAACGGGAAGTTGCGCCAGCCGACGATGTTGAGGGGTGAGACCCGCTCCCCGCCCTCCGTCATGGGTCCACCGGACCCGACGCCACAGGCAACCTCGGCGCCGGAGCGCACCTCCGCGGCTGCGGCCAGCAACGCCGCCAGGACCAGCTCGCCGTCGGGTCCACCTGGGGTGGGACGGGTGGCTCGAGCCAGGAGCCGCCCATCCGCGGCCACCACCCCCGCGGCCACCTTCGTTCCCCCTACGTCCAGCGCCAGCACGGTCTCCATGTGCTGGGGAACCTACCGGGCGGTCGCGACGTCAGCGTGGTGCATCCCGGCCTACCCTGTCCCGGCCGCGCAACGACCCTCTCGAGGAGCACCCAGGTGGCCATCAGGCAGCAGTCCGAGGTTCGTGGAGCGACCTTCGCCGATCACCACGGCGCCGTGCTCGCCAACATCGAGCAGGTGATCCAGGGCAAGCCCGAGGTCATCCAGCTCGTGCTCCTGTGCCTGATCTCGGAGGGCCACCTCCTCATCGAAGACGTTCCGGGGGTGGGCAAGACCAGCCTGGCCAAGGCGCTGGCGGCGTCGATCGACGGCACCTTCGGTCGGATGCAGTTCACGCCCGACCTCCTCCCCACGGACGTCGTCGGCCTGACCGTGTGGAACCGCAACACCAGCGAGTTCGAGTTCCGGCCCGGCCCCATCTTCGGGAACATCGTGCTGGCCGACGAGATCAACCGCGCCTCGCCGAAGACGCAGTCCGCCCTCCTCGAGGCGATGGCGGAGGCGCAGGTCACCGTCGACGGCACCACCTACCCGTTGGCCAACCCGTTCATGGTCATCGCCACCCAGAACCCGATCGAGCACGAGGGCACCTACCCGTTGCCCGAGTCACAGCTCGATCGGTTCCTCATGCGCATCTCGGTGGGCTATCCGTCGGCCGAGAGCGAGCTGCAGATCCTCGACACCCATGGTGACCACGACGCGCTGGTCGACATCGGCGCCGTGATCTCTGCCGCCGAGGTGGAGGCGCTGTCCACGGTGGCCAAGGGGGTCCACGTGGCCCCTGCCCTCAAGGGCTACCTCGTGGAGCTGGCCGGTGCCTCCCGCCGCCACCCGCACCTCGCCCTCGGCATGTCGCCTCGCGCCACCCTTGCGCTGCAGCGCGTCGCCCGGGCCAGGGCGGCGGCCAGCGGGCGCACCTACGTTGTCCCCGACGACCTCAAGGCCTTGGCCGAACCGGTGCTCGCCCACCGACTCCTGGTGACGCCCGAGGCCCAGCTCCAGGGGATCTCGACCGGGGACGCGCTCACCGAGGTCCTGCGGGCGGTCCCCGTCCCGGCCGGCAAGCCCCGGTGAGCCCCACCGTGCCCCGCCGGTGCTGACCCGCCAAGGCTGGCTCGTCGGGCTCGGCGCCGCGACCCTGCTGATCATGGGCCGGGTGCTGGGCCTGGTCGAGCTCTTCGCCCTCGGTGTGATCGCGGCTGTCCTCGTCGTCGGCTCGGCCCTCCTCGTCACCTCCGCCCGGCTCGAGCTGGAGGTGGGCCGAGCCATCCATCCCGCCCGGGTCCACGTCGGCACCTCCAGCCGGGTGGACCTCACCATCCGCAACCTGCGGGCCAGCGGCACGCCCGTGCTCCGGCTGCAGGACCCCGTCTCGGGCACACGGGGGGCGGACCTGCTGGTACCACCGCTGGGCCGAGGTGAGCGGACCGTGGCCGCCTACCGCCTCCCGACGGACCGTCGTGGGCTGGTGCAGATCGGGCCGCTCGAGGTGGTGGTGGGCGACCCGTTCGGCCTCACGACCCTGGCCACGGTGGCCGCTCCGCCGGTGGCCCTCACCGTCTACCCGCACGTCGATCAGATCGACCCGCTCCCCTACACCACGGGTCACGACCCTCTCGCCGGCGCCAAGCAGCCGAACTCGCTCGGTCGGACCGGGGAGGACTTCTACGCCTTGCGCCCCTACGTGGTGGGCGACGACCTCCGCCGGATCCACTGGCCGTCGTCCGCGCGCCACGACGAGCTGCTCGTCCGCCAGAACGAGCTCCCCTGGCAAGGCCGCACCACCATCCTCCTCGACGTGCGCAAGGCCGCCCACAGCGGTGACTCCCTCGAGGTGGCCGTGTCGGCTGCGGCCAGCATCGTGGCGGCCACGGCTCGGCGACACGACCTCATCCGCCTCATGACGACGAACGGGTCCGACTCGGACTTCGCGCCCGGCTCCGACCACGTCGAGGCGATCATGGAGCATCTCGCCGTGGTACCGGCGTCGTCCACCGGCAGCCTCCGGCGCGCCATCGAGATGCTGAGCCATCGCTCCACCGGCGGGGCGCTCGTGGTCCTCGTGGCGGAGGTGCCCGCCGACGACCTCCGAGCTGCGGTCCACCTCCGCAGCCGATACGGATCGCTGACCATCGTGCACATCGACCGGTCGGCCTGGGACCCCGGTGCCGACGAGGGGCCGCCGCCCGTCGTCCCGGCCCTCCGGGTGACGCGCGACGTTCCCTTCGCGGCGGGCTGGGACGCCTACGTCCGCAGCCGCACGCGCCGGGGCCGCTCCGCCGTCGGAGCGCGCCGATGACCGACCGACGACCGCTCATGATCGCCGCAGAGATCGGCCTGGCCGCGGTCACCTTGTCCGCGGTGCTGGGCATGAGCCGGCTCTTCGACGGCGGCGGCTGGCTGGGACCCCTCGCCGCCAACGCCGTCGCGGCCCACCTCATGGCGGCAGTGCTGCGTCGACGCCGCGCATCCCTCCCGGTGGCCGCCGCCCTCATGATCGTGGCGTCCCTGGCGGTGGTGACCTGGGTGTCGTACTGGTCGACCACCTTCGCCGGCGTCCCCACCGGGAAGACCTGGACGATGATGGGCTCGGACCTGGGGGATGCGTGGCAGCTCTACCAGGACGTCGTCGCCCCGGCTCCGGCTGCAGCCGGGTTCGTGGTCGCCAGCTGCTTCGCCCTGTGGTGCGTCGCCTTCGTGGCCGACTGGGCGGCCTTCCGGCTCTGGGTCCCCTTCGAGGCCACCCTTCCCGCCGGCACCCTGTTCCTGTTCACGGCCCTGCTCGGCGTGGAGCGGGGTCGGGGCTGGGCGGTCGCCGTCTACGCCACCTCCCTCCTCGCCTTCCTGCTGCTGCACCGGATGGCCCGCCAGGACGGCAGCAGCCACTGGGTCGCGGACCGTCGCGGCGTGGGTCACCGGTCCCTGCTCACCGCCGGGGCCGGGTTGGTGGTGGTGGCGGTGGCGGCGGGCTCAGTGCTGGGCCCGTCGGTCCCGGGCGCAGACTCCCCCGGCGTCCTCGACCCCCGGTCCCTGAACGGCAACGACTCACGGGTGACGATCAGCCCGCTGGTGGACATCCGCTCCCGCCTCGTGGACCAAGCGGCCATCGAGGTGTTCACGGTCCGGTCACCGGTCCGCTCCTACTGGCGGCTCACGTCGCTGGAGCGCTTCGACGGCACCCTCTGGTCATCCAGCGGCAGCTACGGGGCGGCCGATGGCGAGCTGCCCGAGTCGGTGCCGACCGACATCGCCACCGAGACGGTCGACCAGACCTTCACCATCTCGTCGCTCGCGGCCATCTGGCTGCCCGCCGCCTACGAGCCACGCGCCATCGATGCCGAGGGCCTGGATGTCCGCTACGACGAGGACTCCGCGACCCTGATCGTCGACAACGACGTGACCAACAGCGATGGCCTCGCCTACACGGTCAGCTCCGCCTCTCCCCGCATCGCCACGGACGATCTGGGCGGCCTCACCGGCGAGGCCCCGCAGGAGATCCGCGATCGCTTCCTGGCCCTCCCCGACGGCTTCAGCCCGGAGGTGCAGGCCCTGGCCCAGCAGATCGTCGACGGTGTCGTCGGCCCGGCCGCCCAGGCGCGCGCGCTCCAGGACTTCCTGCGCACCTTCACCTACTCCTTGGAGGTGCAGCGCGGCCACAGCGAGGACGCCCTCGAGGACTTCCTCTTCACCAACAAGACCGGGTACTGCGAGCAGTTCGCCGGCGCCTTTGCGGCCATGGCCCGCTCCATCGGCCTACCGGCCCGCGTGGCGGTGGGCTTCACCCCAGGCGATGAGGACCCCGTCGCCCCCGGCTTCTTCCGGGTGCGGGGCGAGTACGCCCATGCCTGGCCCGAGGTGTACATCGAGGGCGCCGGCTGGGTCCTGTTCGAACCCACCCCGGGTCGGGGCGCTCCGAACACCGAGGCCTACACGGGCGTGCCCGAGGCGCAGGCTGCGGCCAGCAACGCCGGCGGCGTGGAGACCGTGCCGCCCACCTCGCCCACCCAGCCGATCCCGAGCGACTCGTCGAACACCAGTCTCGACCAGCGGTCCCCCGACGATCGTCTGGACACCGGCCAAGGGGGCGGGGGCGACTCGGCGGAACCTGCGGCCGTCCGTCTGGTGCTCCGCCCCTTGGCGCGGGCGCTGCCGATCGTCGGCGCCATCGTGCTCGGCTACCTCATCCTCGTACCCCTCGGCCTGCTGCTGCGACGCTCGCTGCGGAGGCGCCGGGCCATCACCGACCTCGCCCGGATCGAGCTGGCGTGGCTGGAATCGGTCGAGGAGGCCGCCGTGATCGGCTTCACCGAGCGCCTCAGCGACACCCACGTCGAGCGGGCTCGGCGCCTGGCGGCCGCCGTGCCGGGGGCCGGCGGTGCCGCCTTCCGTCTGGCCGCCCGCCTGCAGGCCGGCACCTACTCGGCGGAGGGAGCCGGTGCCGACGACGCCGACGACGCCCGGACCGCCGCCGACGAGATCCGCGACGCCACCCGCCAGGCGGCCCCGCGCGCCGCATGGATCGGGCGGTGGCTCGACCCCCGGCGTCTGGTGCGAGGCTGGCGCCAAGGGCACGGCGCCCGCCAGCGACGGATCACCCTCACCGCGCGTGGCGATCTCGAACAGGAGCGGGAGCTGGTGGGGAGCGGCGACCGCGGCTGACGACTACTCGTCGTCGACGTTGCGGAAGCGCTCGCGCATCCGGCCCTTGGCCCCGCCGATGGCATCACGGAAGCCGGTGGCCTTGATGGACCGAGTGACGTGGTCGAGCCCCGCCTTGCCGAGCTTGCGGAGGTTGCGCTCGAAGTAGAGGGCGCAGCCCAACATCATCAGGAAGCCGGCAAAGGCGAGCAGGAAGCTGGTGGACAAGCTGGCCACCAGGAACGCGATGCCGGCGACGAACCCGAACCCCGACCACTTCATCCGCCGCACGGTGTGGGAGTAGAGGGTGGTCTCGCCGACCTTGCCGGCAAAGTCGGGATCGTCCTCGTAGAACTGCTGCGAGATCTCTTGGAGGATGCGCTCTTCGTCCTCGGAAAGCGGCACGATGCCCCCCTCTCCCGGTTGGTCGTCTGGTCATCTTTCCACAGGGCCTGGATCGCTACAACGCGGTCTGATCCCCCGGACCCCATTGCTGGTCGCCGCGTCGCTTGACCCGGATGCCGCCGGCCTCAGCCAGCGAGGCTGGAACGATGGCGTCGTGCCCGTAGCGGGCCCGGATGGCGTCGACGGCGGTGGTGGCGTCGTCCCATGACGGCGCCTCGATGTCCTCGAAGGTGAGCTGGCGAGCCGGCCGGTCGGCCAGCTGGCTGACGTGGATGCCGAGGAGCCGCACCCCCGGGGTGGGATCGATGCGCCCGAGCAGCCCCGACGCCGCTCGCAGCACGTCCGGCCCGGTGTCGACGGCCGAGGGCAGGGTGACGGAGCGGGTGATGGTCCGGAAGTCACCGAAGCGCACCTTGATGGTCACCGTGCGGCCGGCCATCCCGGAGCGACGGAGACGGTCGGCCACGGAGTCTCCCAGGCGCACCAGCTCGCGCTGGAGGGTGGCGAGCTGGTGGTGGTCCCGGGCGAAGGTCTCCTCGTGACCGATCGACTTGGCCCGCTGCTCCGACACCACGTCACGGTCGTCGATGCCCAGGGACAGCCGGCGGAGGTGGGTGCCAGCCGCCGACCCCAGGGCCGCCACGGCGGATCGCTCGTCGGTGTCGGCCAGGTCGGCGATGGTGTCGATGCCGATCCGCTGGAGCTTCTCGAGGGTCTTGGGCCCGACCCCCCACAGCGCCTGCACCGGCAGCGGCCGCAGGAAGCCCAGCACCTCGTCAGCCGCCACCACCTTGACGCCGAGGCCGGGCTCGGGGCC
>JBDSUN010000048.1:0-9557 GCA_039927735.1 Acidimicrobiales bacterium
CGGCGCCCCAGTAGGCGGCCGTCTCGCCCAGCTCGGCCTCGATGCGCAGCAGCTGGTTGTACTTGGCCACGCGGTCGGACCGGGCGGGGGCGCCGGTCTTGATCTGCCCGCAGCTGGTGGCCACGGCCAGGTCGGCGATGGTGACGTCCTCCGTCTCGCCCGAGCGGTGCGACATGACCGAGGTGTAGGCGGCCCGCGTGGCCATGCCCATGGTCTCGAGGGTCTCGGTGAGCGTGCCGATCTGGTTCACCTTGATGAGGATGGAGTTGGCCACGCCCGCCTCGATGCCGCGCTCCAGCCGTTCCACGTTGGTGACGAAGAGGTCGTCGCCCACCAGCTGCACGGTGGTGGCGAGGCGCTGGGTGATGAGGCTCCAGCCGTCCCAGTCCTCCTCGGCCATGCCGTCCTCGATGGACACGATCGGGTAGGCGTCGCACAGGCGGGCGTACTCCTCCACCATCTCGGCCGGGGTGAGCGACCGACCCTCGCCAGCCAGCTCGTAGGCGCCGTCGGAGAAGAACTCCGAGGACGCCGGGTCGAGGGCGATGGCGATCTGCTCGCCGGGCGCGTAGCCGGCCTGCTCGATGGCCCGCAGGAGCCAGCGGCAGGCGTCCTCGTTGGAGGGGAGGTTCGGGGCGAAGCAGCCTTCGTCGCCCACCGCCGTGGACAGCCCGGCGTCGTGGAGCAGGCCCTTGAGGGCGTGGTAGGTCTCGACTCCCCAGCGCAGCCCCTCCGAGAAGGAGGCGGCGCCCACCGGCATCACCATGAACTCCTGGAAGTCGACGTTGTTGTCGGCGTGGGCGCCGCCGTTCAGCACGTTCATCATCGGCACCGGCAGGACGTGGGCGTTGGCTCCGCCAACGTAGCGCCACAGCGGCAGCCCGCTCTCCTCGGCGGCGGCGTGGGCGACGGCCAGGCTGACGCCGAGGGTGGCGTTGGCACCCAGGTTGGCCTTGTTCGACGAGCCGTCGAGGTCGATGAGCAGCAGGTCGACGCCGCGCTGGTCGAGGGCCTCGAACCCCTCGAGGGCGTCGCCGATCTCCTCGTTGACGTGGCCCACCGCCCGGCTCACCCCCTTGCCCATGTAGCGCGCGCCGCCATCGCGCAGCTCGGCCGCCTCGAACTGCCCGGTGGAGGCGCCAGAGGGGACGATGGCGCGACCGGTGGCCCCGGAGGCGAGGAACACCTCCACCTCGACGGTGGGGTTTCCTCGCGAGTCGAGGACCTCTCGGCCGGCGACGTGCTCGATGGAAGACATGGGGTCGTCGTGGCTCCTGTTGCTGGTGGGGCGGATGGTACTGCTGGGGCAGCCGTCGCCAAAGGATGTCAACGGACCCCGAGGGCCCCAGCGCCGGCTGACGGCTGGACCTTCAGGGTCCTTCTTGGGCCATGAAGGCCTGACGCAGGCGTTGGGCGATGGCCCGCACGTCGGTCTCCGCATCGGAGCCCGCGGTGCGGGCCTCGTCGATGAGCTCGAGCAGCCGGACGCCCCACGAGTCGGGCCGATCCTCGAGCAGCGTGTGCCAGTCGACCCCTTGGGAGGCGGCCTTGCGCTGGATCTTGGCGGCGTAGGCGAGGGCCGGGAGGGCGCTCGGGATGCCGTCCATGACGCTGGTGCGCCCCTTCTCCACCACCTTGCGACGCTCCCAGTCTCCCGAGAGCTGGGCCGCGCTGGTGGCGTTCGCGCCGGGCTCGAAGACGTGGGGGTGACGGGCGTAGAGCTTGTCGTGGACGCCCCGTGCCACATCGGCCAACGTGAACTGGCCCTCTTCGGCGGCCAGCACGGAGTGGAAGACGACTTGGAACAGGAGGTCGCCCAGCTCCTCTTCCAAGTCGGTGTACCCGGCCCCGGTGCCGGCGTCGACGTCCCCGATGGCGTCGAGCACCTCGTAGGTCTCCTCGAGGAGGTGGCGAGTGAGGCTGACGTGGGTCTGCTCCCGGTCCCAGGGGCACTCGGCCCGCAGCCGCCGGACGAGCTCGACGAAGCGGGCCACCTCGACGGCGACCGGTTCGGCCAGCTCCGGGATCCACAGCGAGGTGAGGTGGTCCGGTACCACCACCCGGTCGAGCTCGTCCCACGCCACGGTGCGCACCGACTCGTCGGGGAGGCCGAGGCGCTGGAGGACGACCACCTCGGGCCCGTCGTCGAGGGCCAGCTTGATGGCCGACAGCACGTGGGGCTGGTCGCACTGGCCGACCAGGAGCGGGCCCCGTTCCCCGGCCGCCTCGGTCTCGAAGCGACGGCCGTCGACGAGGCGGGCCCCGAGGGCGACGGGATCGATGCCGAGCCGAGCCCAGGCCAGGTCGAGGAACGACAGCGCCGGGAGCACCTCCACCTCCACCCGGGGGTCGGCGGCCAGCAGCTCGACGGAGCGCTCCGCCACCACCGGGGAGCCGGGTACGGCGTAGAGGGCCTCGCCGTGGGCGAGCGCAGCGCCGACCACCGCCTCCACGATGGTGGCGTACACCTCCTCGAAGGAGGCCCCCGCCTCGTAGACGTCGTCGAAGTCGACCGCCTCGGGCACGGCCGCAGCCGCCGGGTGTCGACGGGTGCGCAGGAAGCCATGCGGGACGGCCTCGATGGCGGCCAGCGTGCCGCTGGTCAGCAGGTCGGCGCCTGCCGGCCCCAGCCCGACGATGACGACCCGCGCCCGCCGGGCCATCAGCTCAGAGCTCGGCGAAGGCGTCGGACCCGGGTGCGGCGGTCGGTCCGGCAGGACCGATGATGCTGAGGCGGGACGGGTCCCACTCGCCGTAGCGTGGGTTGACCTCGACGTCTCGGCCGCCTTCCAGGATCAGCTGGCCGAAGGCCTCCTCACCGAGCTCGACCTGCACGGCGATGCCCCGGGCAAGGCCCTCCACGTACGCATCGGCGTACTCCTCGCTGAAGCCGGCGCGCGCCAGCTCTGCCGCCGCCGGATCCTCGCCGAAGAAGAAGGTGCTCGCCTCGGCCACGGTCTCGTCGTCGAGGGTGAGCCCGAGGTCGTCGAAGGCCTGCCCGGCGATCTCGAAGGCGATGCGGGTCTGGAGGATCGAGATGACGGGGTCGATGGCATAGCCGGCGGGCAACCCGGTCGCGGCGAGCTCCTGCGATCGCGGCGTCTGGTCGTTGCCGGCCCATTCGTCCACCTCGTCGAGCAGCTCGTCGTTGGTGATGGTCCGGTCGCCGATGCGAGCGGCGGGAGCCACGTCGTCGGCGCAGGCCGTGACGGAGCCACCCAGCACGACGGCCAGAACGGCGAGGAGGCGGCGGGTCACGACGCCGGAGGCTAGGGGCTGATGCGAAGCTGAGAAAGTTCGGGGAGCTCGGTTTGACCACCTGCGCCCGGGGTAGGGGGCACCTACCAGCGGCCGTCGCACCCGCCCGCCCGGCGGCCGCCTTGACTGAGCCCCCACCTTTCTCGGATGGGGGCTCAGTCGCGTGTGCGCCGAGTGGTCGACGGCGTTGACCCCCCAGGTTTGCGAAGGGCAGCTCCGAGGAACGTCCAGGGATCGACCTGATCCCTGCGCCTCCTGCGATGAGCCCGAGCGCTCACGAGGTCGACGAGCCGTGCGCGCGGGTGCGGGGCCGACTCCGTCACCTCGACGCCGTTCCGCTGCCGGGCTCCGGCCACACGTGGTCGCGCTGGCAGTCGCTCGCCGAGCTCGGGCGCAAGGACCTGTCGCTGACCCGCATCGCCGAGGGCCACGTCGATGCCCGGGCCATCCTGATCGAGCTGGATCGATCGGATCTGCTCGTCGCAGGTCAGCTCCTCGGTGTGTGGGCCGCCGATCCAGAAGACCTGCACGCCGCCCGCACCCACGACGGCTGGCGGCTGCAGGGGGCCAAGCGCTGGTGCTCCGGTTCCATGCGCCTCGATCGGGCGCTGGTGACCGTCACGGCTGACGACGGTCCTCGCCTCTTCTGCATCGATCCGCGCGTGGCGGACGCCGAGCCGGGCTCCTGGGAGCCAATGGGAATGGTGAGCACGGCGAGCCACCGCCTCACCTTCGACGACGTCGCCGTCCCGGTCGACGCCGCCATCGGAGCACCGGGGGCGTACGTGGCGCGGCCAGGCTTCGGCCACGGCGGATGCGGGGTGGCGGCGTGCTGGTGGGGTGGCGCCCTCGGCGTGGTCGACGAGCTCCGCCGAGCGGTGATCGTCGGCGCTCCTGACGACACGGCCGCGGCGCTGGGGCGGTCGGTCGCCGACCTCACGGGCGCCGGCCATGGGCTGCGGGCCGCCGCCCGGGCCATCGACGACGACCCCCACGACCTCGATCTGGCCGTGCGGCTGGCCGCCGAGGTCCGGCTCGTCGTGGAGCAGGCGGCCCGCACCGCCCTCGACCGCACCGTCGCTGCCCTCGGCGCCTCGGGGCTGTGCCAGATGCCCTCCCACAGCCAACGGGTGGCCGACCTCACTGTGTACCTCAGCCAGCTGCCTCGCTTCCGGGCCGAAGCCTCCTTCGGACGTCTTACGGCCGGACGCAACCTCGGGATCCCCTGGTGACCGACGTGCTGACGACCCGCTGGACGGACGGCGCCCCGCCCCTCGGCGATGCGCTCGTGGTGGTCGCCCCGCACCCTGACGACGAGGTGATCGCCGCCGCTGGGCTCATGTCGTGGTGCACGTCGGTCGGCGTCCCGGTCCGGGTGGTGGCGGTCACCGACGGTGAGATGTCCCACGCCAGGTCCCTTCGCATCACTCCCGATGAGGTCCGAGTGCGACGGATCGCCGAGCGAGCAGCCGCCCTGCTCGTGCTCGGCCTGGCTCCCGCCGTCGACCGCCTCTGCGTCCCGGACGGGCAGATCGGCCGTCACGAGCGCCGCCTGGCGGATGCCATCGCCGAGCTGGCTCCGGCGGGCGCCACCGTCGTCGCCCCCTGGCGTCACGACCGCCATCCCGACCACGAGGCCACCGGTCGGGCCGCCGCCGTGGCGGCGCGGCGGACCGGGGCCACGCTGTGGGAGGTGCCGATCTGGGCCAAGGTCGCCCGGACCGTCGCCCCCGGACCCGGCCGCCGCCACAGCCAGCTCGTGCTCGAACCCGCCATGGTCGGCCTCAAGGCGCGCTCCGTGGGCTGCTTCGGCTCCCAGCTCACCGCCGTCGGCCCCGACCCGCTTGACGGGCCCGTGGTGCACCCACACGAGCTGGCCGCCATGCTCGACGGGCACGAGGCGGTGCTGTGGCGATGACCGGGCGCTCGCCGACCAGTGACCGGTACTTCGAGGAGACGTGGGCGACCGGCGACGACCCCTGGGATCACGCCGGGCGTTGGTACGAGCGCCGCAAGTACGAGCTCACGGCGGCCGCCCTACCCCATGCCCACTACGACCGCAGCTTCGAGCCCGGCTGCGGCACCGGGTTGCTCACCCGGCTCCTGGCCGCCCGATCTTCCGACCACGTCGCCATGGAGCGCCATCCGCGTGGCGCCCAGGTCACCGCCGCCCGCTGCGCCGACCTGCCGCAGGTGGAGGTCCGGGTCGGCACCATCCCCGATGCCTGGCCCGAGGGCTCCTTCGACCTCGTCGTGCTCTCCGAGGTCCTCTACTACCTCGACGAGACCACCATCGCCCGCACCCTCGACCGCTGCGGTCGGTCGCTGCGACCCGATGGCCACGTCGTCGCCGTGCACTACCGCCCGAACGTGGACGCCCACACCTGGAACGGCGACGAGGTGCACCGGCAGATCCGCAGCACCCGCGGCTGGAGCCCGGGCACCCGGATCCTCGATCCAGAGTTCGTGCTCGACGTCCTCACGCCTCAGCCATGACCCGGTTCGTCGAGGGGTTGGCCGTGGGCATCCCGGCCCGGGACGAGGCCGACCGGATCGGGCCCTGCCTGCGCTCGGTGCTGACGGCCGCTCACCACGCCGACGTGCCGATCGCGATCGTGGTGGCTGCAGATGCATGCCAGGACCGGACGGCCACGATCGCCGAGACGGTGCTGGCGGCCGATGACGCGGTCCGCAGTGAGGTCCTCGTCACCGACCATCGCAGCGCCGGCGCCGCACGGGCTACCGCCTTGGACCGCGCCCTCGCCCTGCTCGGGCCGTCACCGGAGAGGACCTGGCTGGCCACCACGGACGCCGACACGGTGGTCGATCCGTCATGGCTCACCACGCACCTGCGGTGGGCTCGGCGCGGCGTCGACGGGGTGGCGGGGTTGGTCCGGGTCGACTGGGAGGACGCCCCGCCCGAGCTGCCTGACCGCTATGCCGACATCATCGCGCCGGGTGGGATCGCCTTCGGGCATCGCCACGTGCACGGTGCCAACCTCGGCGTCATCGGCTCACGATGGGTCGAGGTGGGCGGCTGCGGGACCGGCCCGGTGGCCGAGGATCACGAGCTGTGGAGGCGGATGCGGCGGGTGGGGGCCACGGTGCTCGGAGTGGATGATCTGTTGGTGACCACGAGCGGTCGACTGCGCGCTCGCGCGCCGCAGGGGTTCGCCCACCTGCTGGCAGAGCTTGCCGCGCAGGACGATCTCGAAGAGACCGCCTGACGAGGAGGCCGGGACATTTAGGCCAGCTGGGGCTCGCTGACGGGATCGAGGTCTCGGAGGAGCTCGACCAGCCAGTTGGCGGGGTGCTGCTTGTGGGGCACCTTGACGATGAGGAGCTGGTCGGGCTCCTTGTAGACGGCGGTGGGGTGCAGGCGCTTCAGGCGGATCTGCTGGCTGGTCTTCAGCGGGAGCGGTGACAGGCGGGCGGTGGAGGGGGCGCCGCCGAAGCTGCTCGGCTTCACGACGGTGACCTCCCGCAGGCCGGTGCGGGATGCCTCCGCGCGCAGGCGGGCCACCGCCAGCAGGGCGTCGGCCGGCGGAGGCACCGGGCCGTAGCGGTCCTCCCACTCCTGGCGGATGTCGGCCACCTCGTCGTCGGTGGTGACCGAGGCCAGGCGGCGGTAAGCCTCGAGGCGCAGCTCTTCCTTCTGGATGTACTCGCGCGGGACGTTGGCGGGCAGCGGCAGGTCGATCTTGACCTCGGCCGGCTCCTTCACCTCTTCGCCCTTCAGCTCCGCTACCGCCTCGCTCACCATCTGGCAGTAGAGGTCGTAGCCCACCGCCGCGATGTGGCCGCTCTGACCGGTGCCGAGCAGGTTGCCGGCACCGCGGATCTCGAGGTCGCGCATGGCGATCTTGAACCCGGAGCCGAGCTCGGTGGCCTCGCCGATCGTCTTGAGCCGCTCGTACGCCTCCTCGCTGAGCACCCGATCGGGCGGCACGAACAGGTAGGCGTAGGCCCGTTGGCCGCTGCGCCCCACCCGGCCGCGGAGCTGGTGGAGCTGGCCCAACCCGAGCAGGTCGGCCCGGTCGGCCACGAGGGTGTTGACGGTCGGCATGTCGATGCCGCTCTCGATGATGGTGGTGCAGACGAGCACGTCGTGGTCGCCCTCCGCGAAGGCCACCACCAGCTGCTCGAGGGTGCCTTCGTCCATCTGGCCGTGGGCGATGGCGACGCGCGCCTCGGGCACGAGGTCGCGCACGTGGTTGGCGGTGCGCTCGATGTCCTGCACCCGGTTGTGGACGTAGAACACCTGGCCCTCGCGCAGCAGCTCTCGGCGGATGGCCTCGGCGACGGCCCGGTCGTCGTACTCCCCCACGTAGGTGAGGATCGGCATCCGGTCCGCCGGGGGCGTGTTGAGCAGGGTGAGGTCACGGATCCCCGTCAACGACATCTCCAACGTGCGGGGGATGGGCGTGGCGGTGAGGGTGAGCACGTCGACGTTGGTCTTGAGGGACTTGATCAGCTCCTTGTGGCTGACGCCGAAGCGCTGCTCCTCGTCCACCACGAGCAGGCCGAGGTCCTTGAAGACGATGTCCTCCGAGAGCAGGCGGTGGGTGCCGATGACGACGTCGACCTCGCCGGAGCGCACGCCCTTGACGACGGCGCGCGCCTGGCCCGGGGTGAGGAACCGGGACAGCACCTCGACCCGCACCGGGTAGCCGGCGAAGCGGTCGCCGAAGGTCTGGTGGTGCTGCTGGGCCAGCAGCGTGGTGGGCACGAGCACGGCTACCTGCTTGCCGTCCTGCACCGCCTTGAAGGCGGCCCGGATGGCCACCTCGGTCTTGCCGAAGCCGACGTCGCCGCACACCAGGCGGTCCATCGGGTGCTGCTCCTCCATGTCGCCCTTCACCTCGGTGATGGCGGTGAGCTGGTCGGGCGTCTCTTGGAAGGGGAAGGCATCCTCCAGCTCGCGCTGCCACGCGGTGTCGGGGCCGAAGGCGTGGCCGGGGGCGTTGAGGCGCTTCTGGTAGAGCACCACCAGCTCCTGGGCGATCTCGGAGACGACCGAGCGCACCTTGGCCTTGGCCTTCTGCCAGCCGTCACCCCCGAGGCGGCTCAGGGCCGGCGACTCGCCGCCGGTGTAGTGGCGCACGGCGTCGATCTGGTCGGAGGGGACGTAGAGCTTGTCGTCGCCCTTGTACTCGAGCAGCAGGTAGTCGCGGTCGACGCCGCCGATGGCCCGCTTGACCATGCCGGCGTAGCGGGCCACACCGTGCTTGTGGTGCACGACGTGGTCGCCGGCCTTGAGGTCGTCGAAGAAGCCCTGGGCGTCGCGCTTGGGGGTGCGGGCCTTGCGGTGCGACCGACGCCGACCGGTGAGGTCGTGCTCGGCGATCACGGCCAGCTTGAGGGCGGGCAGGATGCAGCCGCGCTCGAGAGGGGTGACGTCGATGGTGGCGGCCCCGCCCTTGGGTGACGACGTCGCGGCGGCGGAGGCGATCGACGCCGACAGGCCGTGCTCGGACAGCAGGGATCGCAGGCGGGTAGCGGAGCCCTCGCCGTCGGCCGCCACCACGATGCGATACCCGTCGCCGGCCAGCTGCACGAGCTGTCGGATCACCCGCTCGGGATCGCCGGCGGTGGCGGCGATGCCCATCGAGGTGATGGTGGCCACGTCGGGCCCTTCGGGAGCGGTGGTCACAGTCCAGGCGGACGCCTCGGTGTGGGTGAGAAGGCGGTCGAAGGGGAGGTGGAGGCGGGGAAAGTCGTCGTCCTCGCCGGCGGCGATGGCGCCCCACGTCTTGGCCAGGGTGGAGGCGAGGTCGGCCTCCTCGGCCAGCAGGTCGGCGGCGCGGTCGCGCATGCGGCGCGGCTCGAGGAGCAGCACGAGCGCCTCGGGGCCGACGAGGTCGAACAGCACGTGCTCGCCCTCCGTGAGCCACGGCAGCCAGCTCTCCATGCCGTCGAAGGTCTGCCCCTGCGCCAGGCGCTCCCACTGCTCGCGCCCCCACGGCTCCAGCCCGATGAGGGTTTCGGCCCGGGCCCGCACCTCGTCGGTGGGGAGCAGCTCCCGGCACCCGAAGATCTCGATGCGATCGAGGTCCTCGGTGGAGCGCTGGTCGCTGACGGAGAACTCGGTGAGGCGGTCCACCTCGTCGCCCCAGAGGTCGATGCGCACGGGTCGGTCGGCGGTGGAGGGGAACACGTCGATGATCGAGCCCCGCACGGCCAGCTCACCACGGTGCTCCACCACCTCCTCGCGCCGGTAGCCGGCCGCCACCAGGTCTCGGACGAGCACGTCGCGGTCGCGCATGCGGCGCGGCTCGAGGAGCAGCACGAGCGCCTCG
>JBDSUN010000049.1:0-2513 GCA_039927735.1 Acidimicrobiales bacterium
GCTGGCCGTGGCCGTCGCCCACGTCCTGTTCCCCGAACCCGAACCCTCACTCGAGGAGGCCCTCGATGCCCGACCTTGACTCCTTCAGCAACGACCAGCGCCTGGCCCTGCAGAGCGCCGCCAAGAACCTCGGCGACGACTTCGACGGCGCCTTTGGCGCCGAGACGATCGAGCTGTTCCTGCAGACGAGCTACGACCAGCTCACCGATCGCGCCAAGTTCTCCAACTTCCTTCCGCTGATGGCCGAGCGGTTCGCTCGCCAGCGGCTGAAGGCGCTGGCCAAGGTGGAGGGCAACGCCGACGGCGGCCTGCCGACCGTGCTCTTCCTCTGCGTCCACAACGCCGGCCGCTCCCAGATGGCCCTCGGCTGGTTCAACCACCTGGCCGGCGATCGAGCGGTGGCCTGGTCGGGTGGGTCCGAGCCGGGGATGGAGGTCAATCCCGCAGCAGTGAAGGCGATGGCGGAGGTCGGCATCGACATCGCCACCGAGTACCCGAAGCCGTGGACCGACGAGATCATCCGCGCCGCCGACGTCGTCATCACGATGGGCTGCGGCGACGCCTGCCCGATCTTCCCCGGCAAGCGCTACGAGGACTGGCCGCTGGAGGACCCCGCCGGCCAGGGCGTGGAGGCGGTGCGGCCGGTTCGTGACGAGATCGAAGGCCGAGTGCGCGCCTTGCTCGACGAGCTGGGCGTGCCGGCGGCGACCTGACCGGCTCAGGTGGCGAGAGCCGCCCGCAGCTCCGCCAGCCGCTCCGGAACCACCGTGCAGCCCACCCACCGACCCAGCTTCACCTTTGTGATCAGACCGGCGACTGCGAGCACGGCGAGGTGATGGCTCACGGTGGGCTGGCTCCTGCCGACCGGCTCCTCCAGATCGCAGCTGCACGCAGTGCCTTCGGGGGCGGCGGCGATGAGCGCCAGGAGCTGCAACCGCACGGGGTCGGCCAGAGCCTTGAAGGCCGACGCCAGCTCGTCAGCGTCGCCGGTCGAGAGCGCCGCCGACAGCAACGGCGGGCAGCAGACATCGGTCGAGCTCTTGGTCATGTTCGACACACCCCTTGCATCAATCGACAATGGTCGATACATTGATCCCTGTCCATACGATACTCCGAGGAGATCACGATGTCCCGTGTCCAGCTCGCCCTCAACGTCTCGAACATCGACGACGCCGTCTCCTTCTACAGCAAGCTGTTCGCCACGGAGCCGGCCAAGCGCCGGCCGGGCTACGCCAACTTCGCGGTGGAGACCCCACCCCTCAAGCTCGTGCTGATCGAGAACGCCGAGGCGGCGGGGTCGCTCAACCACCTCGGCATCGAGGTGTTCTCCACCGACGAGGTGACCGCCGCCCAGCGCCGCCTGGTTGACCACGGCCTGACCACCGCCACCGAGGAGAACGTGAGCTGCTGCTTCGCAGTGCAGGACAAGGTCTGGGTCGACGATCCCGACGGCGCCCCCTGGGAGATCTACACCGTGCTGGCCGACACCGACGCCCCCCACGGCGAGCTCCGCACCGTCGACACCTGCGGGCCCGGTGCCTGCGGCACCGTCGAGCGACCCGCGGATCAGGGCGCCGGGGCCACCGTCAGCGGCTGCTGCTGATCGCCCCTCGACGGTGGCGCAGTGACCGCCACCGGAGGCCCTGGCTCCAGCTCGCGATCCGGCACGAACCGGAACCCCACACCGCGCACGGCGACGATGCGCCGCCCGCCGCCGGCCGCCTCGAGCTTGGTGCGGATGCGTCGGACCAAGGAGTCGAGCGCCCGGTCGGCGTGCTTGCCTCGGCGCTGGCCGAGCAGCTGCTGGCGGCTCACCACGCAGCCGGGCCGCTGCAGCAGAGCGCAGAGGATCTCACTCTCCTCGGGTGTCAGCCACACCGGCACATCGCTGAGCGTGGCGATGGACGTGGCCAAGTCGAGGCTGATGGACGACACGCCATCGACGTCGATGCCGACGATGCCACGCGACTTCGGGGGCGTCCGCCGGAGCATCGCTCGGATGCGCGCGGTCAGCTCCCGGGACCGCTGGCTCCGGGTGATGAGCTGATCCACGCCGGCGGCGTAGGCGGCCAGGACGGCCGGCTCCCGGTAGGCGTCCGGCGAGACGGCCAGGATCGGGACGGAGCTCCTGGACCGCAACATGGCGAAGACGGCTGCGGCGGTGCGGCCCGTGATGGCGAGATCGACGACGGCGAGGTCGAACGGGCAGCTGGGCTCGAGGGCGGCGTCGCCCCGGTCATCGAGACGGACGGCGTAGCCCTCCTCCTCCAAGAGAGCGGCGATCTCACTCCGCCAGGTCACGCTCTCGCTCACCACCAGCACGCTGATCGCTCCGGCGCGCCACACCTTCCACCACCAGCCGTCTCCCTCCGGCGTTGCCGCCGCAGGAGCAATGAGATCGCCCTCAGCCCGCACCGGCGGTGACGCTATGAGTACGAGGTGACCAGTCCCTGAACGACCACTGGCCGCCAGGCCAACTCTTCCAGCGGGTCGGACCGCACGAGAGGAGGGGT
>JBDSUN010000050.1:0-21970 GCA_039927735.1 Acidimicrobiales bacterium
GCGAGGGCGTTCGGTCGGACGAAGCGCGACGCGCGACGCCCGGACCGCGAGCTCGTCGAATGGACGATCCCGGAAGGGGGCGGCGAGTGGGAGGGAAGCGATCACGGCGAGGTCGGCCGGCTCCCTGGTGAGGTCGACATCCGCGACGGCCAGCTCCGCCTCGTCGTAGCGGGCGAGGTAGTCGGCGTGCCGCAGTCGGTTCTGGTAGTGCAGCGCCGGGTTGTACCTGAGCCACTCCGATTCGCCGAAGCGCAGGAAGTTGAACGGCGTGATCGTGTCGTCGAAGTAGGAGTAGTGGTCCTTGTAGTCGACCTGGAAGCTGCAGCACCCGTCGTCTGCCAGGATCCGGCGGCACTCCCGGAGGATCGATGCGAGGTCGTCCCGTGGGATGTGCTCCAGGGTGTTGGTCGAGGTTATGCAGTCGATCGATCCGCCGGCGAAGCTGGTCCGGCGAGCGTCGGCGGGCGCCACGTAGTGGATCCCGAGTCGGCGCAGGTACGCGTCGAGCGACCCGCTCGGGGTCGGGAGCGGTCGACGCAGCCCGTGCAGCCCTTCCGTCAGTCGGTGAGCCAGGTCGAACACGAGGTCCTCCCGGGCCAGCGGACGGAGGTCGATCACCACCTGGTGGTCGACTCCGAGGCCGTGGAGGAGCAACGGGATGGCGAGGTCCCAGCCGGCGCCGAACTCGTAGAACCGAGCCTCGGCCAACGGGGCCCGGCCGTGCCGCTGGTAGGTGGCGACGTGGTGGCGGGCGAGCTCCGCGTCCTCAGCGAGCTTGGCGTCGCTCGCCGGGTACGTGTGCGTGACGTGCCGCTGGAAGACCCAGTTGAGCCGAGTGCCGCCCGGCACCGCGGAGAAGGTGCGCTGCAGCCCCGCCTTGACCCGCCAGTCACGCAGGCGGGGTCGCGGCACCTAGACGATCTCCAGCATGCGCTGGAGTGCGACCCTCGACCACTCCGTGGTGGCGGGGTCCACGGTGATCTGGTTGACCACATGGCCGGCGACGAGCTCCTCGAGGACCCAGCAAAGGTGCGGTGCGTCGATGCGGAACATGGTCGAGCACGGGCACACCAGTGGGTCGAGCGAGACGACCGTCTTGTCCGGAGTCTCGTCGTTCAGCCGGTTGACGAGGTGGATCTCGGTGCCCACGCCGATGACGGATCCGGCGGGAGCCTCGTGGACGGTCCGGATGATGAAGTCCGTGGAGCCGACGGCGTCGGCCAGCTCGCAGGTCTCATAGCGGCACTCGGGGTGCGTCACGACGGTACCGTCCGGGTGCTCCGCACGGAACGCTGCGATGTGCTCGGGCAGAAAGCGCTGGTGCACGGAGCAGTGGCCCTTCCACAGCAGGAGCGTGGCGTCCTTGCACTCGGCTTCAGTGAGCCCACCTCGCTCGAGCCGAGGGTTCCAGACCCGCATGTCCTCCAGGCCGTATCCCATCGCCATGCCGGTGTTCCGGCCGAGGTGCTGGTCAGGGAAGAACAGCACCTTGTCGCCGCTGCCCTTGGCCCCCATCGACTCCTTGCCGGCGCCGAGGCCCTTGCCGAGCGCCCAGTCGAGCACGGCCCGGGCATTGGTCGAGGTGCAGACGGCGCCGCCGTTGCGCCCCACGAAGGCCTTCAGGGCGGCGGAGGAGTTCATGTAGGTGATCGGGATGATCCGGCTGATGTCGGTGACCTGGGCCAGCTCCTCCCAGGCCTCCTCCACCTCGTCGAGGTCGGCCATGTCGGCCATGGAGCAGCCGGCGTTGAGGTCGGGGAGGATCACCTTCTGGTGGTCGGCGGTGAGGATGTCGGCGGACTCGGCCATGAAGTGGACCCCGCAGAACACGATGAACTCGGCCTGCTCCTGCCCCTGGGCGAGCACCGAGAGGCGGTAGCTGTCGCCCCGCGCGTCGACCCAGCGCATCACCTCATCGCGCTGGTAGTGATGCCCGAGGATGAACACCCGGTGGCCGAGAGCGGCCTTGGCGGCGGCGATCCGGGCCTCGAGCTCCTCTAGAGGTGCGTCGATGTAGCGCTCGTCGAGCTGTCCCTGCAGTCTCAGCATGTTGTCGGGTCCCTCCATGGGGGTGGGGTTCCGGTTGCGGACGGCGGGGACAGCCCGGTCGCCTCTCCCGCGGGGATGTCGTCCCCGGAACTCGATATGTCGCCGGATACCGGGCCGGCATCCTCATCGTAGCGGCGCGACTGCGACGTGGACGCCACCTACAGTCGGGCTGCGACTCGCGCCGATCATGTCGGCGTGACACGAGGAGACAGGAGCGCTGTGAGGCCGTCGGTGCTGGTGCTGGAGCTGAACGAGCTCTGCCCAACGCTGCTCCAGCGATTCATGGCCGCCGGGGACCTGCCCGCGTTCGCCCGACTCCGTGACGAGTCGACGGTGATGGTCACCGATGCCCAGGAGCCCCAGCACCACCTCAACCCGTGGATCCAGTGGGTGACGGCCCACACGGGAGTCGGCTACGACGAGCACGGCGTCTTCAAGCTGGGGGAGGGGTCCACGCTCCGCCAGCCGACCATCGCCGACGCGGTCACCGATGCCGGTGGCTCGGTGTGGCTGTGCGGCCCGATGAACGTCGTGCCCACCGCCCCGCTCCGGGGTCGATGGCTGCCCGACCCGTGGAACCCCGACGACGCCTCGATCGACGACGAGCTTCGGCCCTTCGCCGAGTTTGTGCGGACCAACGTCCAGGAGCACAGCAACACCGCTCACCGGCTCTCGCCGCGCGACCACGTCGCCTTCCTGTGGTTCATGGTCCGGCACGGGTTGCGGCCGGCCACGGTGCGGACGGTCTTGAGTCAGATGGTGGGCGAGCGTCGAGGAAACCGGGAGCGGTGGCGCCGCGTTGCCCTGCTCGACCGCTTCCAGTGGGATCTGTTCCGTTGGGCCTTCCGCCGGGACCGCCCAACCCTGGCCACCTACTTCTCGAACACGACCGCCCACTACCAGCACCTGTACTGGCGCCACATGGACCCGGAACCGTTCACCCTCAAGCCGGATGCCGACGAGCAGGCCCGGTTCGGCGACGCGATCCCGTTCGGCTATCGGGAGATGGATCGGATCGTCGGCGAGGCGCTCGACCTCGTGGGCACGGACACGACCCTCGTGCTCTGCACAGCTCTCAGCCAGCAGCCCTACACCAGGTGCGACGATGAGGGCGGCAACCGCTTCCACCGGCCGAAGGATCTGGCCGAGCTCCTTCGGCAGCTGGGCGTCGAGGACGTCGCCGAGATCTCACCGGTCATGGCCGAGCAGTTCCGGGTGCTGTTCCGCAGCCGCGCCGCAGCCGAGGTCGGCGCAGCCCGGCTCCTCGCAGTGACGGTTGGTGGGGTTCCGGCATTCGAGGTCCGCCTCACGGACCGTGTTGTCTTCACCGGCTGTGCCATCAGGGCGGAGGTCTCGAACGAGGCGCGGCTGGTGGCGAAGGCGCCCGCTGTCAGCCTGGCGTTCGTCGAGCACTTCTATCAGGCCGAGACGGCCAAGAGCGGCTATCACCACCCGCAGGGTGCCTTCTGGATCCGAACCCCCGACCGTCGTGGCACCCAGCCCGACCAGCCGCTCCCGCTCCGGGCCGTCGCCCCCACCTTGCTCTCTCTGCTCGGGGTTCCCGTCCCGACTTCCATGGCCGCTCCCGCCTTCTCGATGGACCATGCCGACAGAGAACGCTGAACGGCAAGCCCAGGGGTCGGGTTGGCGCCGGTGGCGCATGCCGCTGGCGCTGGCCGCCCTCCTGGGTGTGGTCGTCGGGCCGGTGGTGCAGGAGTACACCGCGCCGACCGCCCCCCGGTACACCCTGGCGGCCGCTCTCGTCGAGCATCAGACGCTCGAGCTTGATCGTTATCGGGCCAACGTGTTCATCGATCGGCTGGAGCTCGACGGCCACCTCTACTCCGACAAGGCCCCCGGCCAACCGTTCTTCTCCGTCCCGGCCTACGCAGCCAGCCAGCTCGTCGGCGCAGAGCCGGCCACCGTGGTCCGCCTACGCGGCAACCTCGGCCTGTGGGCCGTCACGGCCTGGTCATCCCTGCTGCCGGCGATCGCACTCGTGTTCCTCGTCTTCGCTGCTTCCCGATCGTTGGGCGACCGAGCGGCGCTGGCCGGCACCGCTGGGGTCACCTTCGGAACCCTTCTCCTGCCGTACGCAGCCCAGCTCTACGGCCATGTGCTCGGAGCCGCCCTCGGCTTCGGGGCGTGGACCGTGGTGCGGAGCGGTTCGCTGAGCGTTCGGCGGGCACTGCTGGGCGGCCTCCTCGCCGGGGCCGCCGTCGTAGTCGAGTATCAGACGGCCATCGTCCTCCTCGCCATCGGCGGGTGGCTGGTCATCCGTGCACGACGACGGCTGCTCTGGTTCGCGCTCGGCGGGGTACCGGCGATCCTGGCCCTGGCCCTGTACCAGGCAGCCCTGTTGGGGAGTCCCTTCGCGAGCTCCTACAGCAAGAAGCCCGCCCACAGCGAGGCCACGCCGCTCGTCACTGGCTTGCCGAAGCCCGCCCAGGGCCTCGAGATCCTCCTCGGAAGCCGAGGCCTGCTGCTGTTCACCCCGGTCGTGGCGGCGGGGGTCTGGGGGCTGGCCCGCCTCGCCCGCTCGCATCGTGAGCAGCGAGATGATGCGATCGTCGGGCTGGGTGTGCTCGCGGGTGTGTTCCTGCTCCAAGCTGGATGGCCCAACCCCTGGGGTGGCGAGATGCCGGGGCCTCGCTACATGATCCCGGCCATGCCATTCCTCGGCCTGGGTGTGACGGTGGCGTGGAGGCAACGTCCTCGTCTCGTGACCGTCCTCGCGGGGATCTCGGCCTTCTCGATGTTCTGGCCGCTCTACGCCCGTCACCTCGTCCCTGACGGTGGCTGGCTGGTTGCAAGTCAGCTCACCGACGTGAACCTGGCCGGCTTCATGCCGACCCTCTTCACGATGCCGATGGGCTCCCTTGGTTGGGTCGTTCACCTCGCGCTCCTGATCTGCGCCCTTGCAGCCCTCGACGGCGCGGCGCGGAGCACTCGATCGGGTACTCCGTCCGTCTCGCCCCGAAACGGACCGACCCCGGCCTCCTAACGCGCCCGGCGTTTCTCCGCAGGCATGTAGTGGGAGGGCCTGACGCCCAGCTCCAGCTCGATGCGGCGCACCCGCTCAAGCGTCCGCTGCGACACGATGCGGTGGGACGAGATGAGGTCGGCGATCACGCCGAGGGCAAAGGCCTGGATCGACGTCACCAGCAGCACCCCGCCGAGGACGATCGACTGCAGGTGACCGGCTCGGTCCCCGTTCACCCACCAGTCCCACAGGAACGGTGACCAGGCCGCACCACTGAGGACGAGCAGGAACGCGGCCAGTGCGGTGAAGACCTTGAGCGGCTCGTACCCGGTGTAGATCCGGAAGATGGCCACGAAGTTGCGCCGCACGTATCCCCACATCGATCCGAACAGGCGTGACTCACGCATCACCTCGTTGGTGCCGACCACGACGTGATCGACGGCCACGAGGCTCTTGCCCGCCTGGATGAGCGATTCGAGGGTGTAGGTGAAGCGCGAGACGACCGTAAGACCCAGTGCCGCTTCCCGGTTGTAGGCCCGGAACCCTGAGGTGGCGTCCGGTACCCGGGTGCCGGAGGCCTGGCGTACCACCCAGCTCCCGAGCTGTTGGAGCTGTTTCTTCACCACGGAGAAGTGCTCGATCGCCATCACGTTCCGGTCGCCGACAACCATGTCGGCGTCACCGGTGAGGATCGGTCTCACCAGCTTCGGGATGTCATCAGCGGAGTACTGGTTGTCCGCATCGGTGTTGACGATGACGTCGGCGCCGAGCTTGAGGCACGCGTCGAGGCCAGCCTGGAACGCGAAGGCCAACCCCTTGTTGTTGGTGAGCTTCACGACGTGATCGACGCCAAGCTCCCTCGCCACATCGATCGTGCGATCGGTCGATCCATCGTCGATGATCAGCCATTCGACGGAGTCGAAGCCGTCCACCTCGCGCGGGAGGGCGCCCATCGACGTTGGAAGCTGCTCCTCCTCGTTCAAGCAGGGCATCTGGATGATCAGCTTCATGGGATGGAAAAGGTACCGCTCGGCCGTCGACCGGAGGCGGACGCTCGACCCCCAGCGACCCCAGCGGTGCCTTGCACGCTACGGGCACGGCCGTAGGGTCGTGCGGTGGCTGACGTTGTGCCCACCGGCAACACCTACGACAAGTACACCTCGACCAATCCGATCGAGCGGAGACTCATGGCGGGCTTCTTCGCTGCTCTCGACGATGCCCTGCCGGTCCAGCCGCCAATCTCGATCCTCGAGGTGGGTGTGGGGGAGGCGGTGGTCGCCCAGCGGGTGCGGGACCGCTTTCCCGACGCCGGCTTCGTCGGGATCGATCTGCCGGATCCGGCGCTCGCCGCCCAGTGGGCCGAACGTGGATTGGCGGGAGCGTTCGCCGACATCGCCCAGCTCCCGTTCCCCGACAGATCCTTCGACCTCGTGCTCGCGATCGAGGTCCTGGAGCACGTGATCGATCCTGCCGCTGCCATCCGGGAGCTGCGGAGGCTGGCGACCGGGAGCCTGGTCCTCTCGGTGCCCCGTGAGCCCCTCTGGCGGGTCGCCAACGTCTTGCGCGGCAAGTACTTTGGCGCATTGGGGAACACGCCGGGCCACGTGAACCACTGGGGAAAGCGGGGTTTCACGGGGCTGGTGCGAGGTCAGCTCGTAGTTCGCTCGGTCGCCACGCCGTTCCCGTGGACGATGGTGGAAGCTGGCGCAGCCGCTCAGTGACGATGGGAGCGGCGCAGGGGCGCGCCGGTTGCCGAGTTCCGCGATCTCGCCCTGCGGATCGTTGCCGACCCGAGCGCCGCGGCACCGGCGTCGACCGTCACGAACAGTGCCCTGGCCACCAGCGCGACCGTCGCCGCAACGCCAGGATCGAGCGACGCCGCCGCCGCCACGAACGCCGCCTCCCGAACCCCGATGCCTCCGGGGACGGGTACGACGACGAAGCCGATCACCCAGGAGAGCACCGCAGCCGCTGCCACTGGGACGAGCCGTGCGTCCGGGTCGAGGGCTCGGGCCACCGCCCAGGTCGCACCACCGACGAACAGCCACGGAGGTACGTAGAGCAGGACCAGGCTCACCGACGAGCGCCATTCCGGGATCTCGAGATCGATGGCGCGTCGAGTCACCCGTTCGACGACGGCCAGGGCGCGCCGGAGCACCAAGGGATGGAGAACCCCCAGCCCGAGCGGCAGGAGCAACAGCACCGCAGCCGGAGCGACCCCGTCATCCCCGGCAGGGGTGATGGGAAGCCCGACTCCAGCCACCAGCATGCCGGCGAGGTACAGCGCCAACAAGGAGAGGACCACGGATCCGTACGCGCTGGTGCGGGCTACCCCGTACCGTCGTGCTAGCTCGGCCCGGCCCACGATCGGCCAGATCCCGCCGGGCAGGTACTTTCCGATCTCTCCGGCGAAGTAGCGCGCCAGCACCTGGGCCCAAGGCAGGTCGGCACCCATCAGGTTGAGGGCCCGCCTCCACGGTAGGGCCATGAGCGTCATCCCGGCTGCGGCGAGGACAAGACCCAGGACGAGCCAGCCGACCGAGGAGTCGCCGACCGCCTCACCGATCTCGTCCCGGTCGCGCAGGAGCGCGCGGAGGACGGACGCCGCGGCGCCGCCACCGATCACGAGGCCAGCAAGTGTGGAGGCAACCTTGGTGCCGCCGGCCGGAGGGGTGTCGTCAGCCACGGTTCGACCATCTTGGCGGACGGAGCGGGGCTGATCGGGGGAGGGCTGCCCGTATCCTCGGCTCCCATGGTGCAGCGACCAGCGGCCGGCACGATCCCCGATGCTCCTGGGTCCTACCAGTTCAAGGACCGCGACGGGCGCGTCATCTACGTGGGCAAGGCGCGCTCGCTCCGGGCTCGGCTCTCCAACTACTTCGTGACGGCGTCGTCGCTGCCCCCGCGCACGGCGTCGATGGTGGCAGCGGCCGAGACGGTCGAGTGGATCCAGGTCCGCAACGACGTCGAGGCGCTGATGCTGGAGAACACGCTCATCAAGAGCCACCAGCCTCGGTTCAACGTCCGTCTGCGAGACGACAAGAGCTACCCCTTCCTCGCCGTCACCCTCGATGACGAGTGGCCGCGGCCCACGGTGATGCGAGGGCGCAAGCGCAAGGGGGTGCGCTACTTCGGGCCGTACGGCCACGCCTACGCCATCCGGGAGACGCTCGACCTGCTGCTGCGTACCTTCCCCCTGCGGACGTGCTCCGACAACAAGTTTCGTCAGCACGAGCGCCTCGGGCGGCCGTGCCTGCTGTTCCACATCGAGAAGTGCTCGGGCCCGTGCGTGGGGGAGGTGTCCCGTGACGAGTACGACCAGCACGTCGAGGCCCTGCTGCAGTTCCTCGACGGCGACACCGATGCCGTCGTACAGACCCTCGAGACGCGCATGCACGAGGCGGCCAGCGACCTCGAGTTCGAGCAGGCGGCCCGTCTCCGTGATCGTCTCACCAGCGTCCACAAGGCCATCGAGAAGCAGCAGATGGTGGCGGAGCGCTCAGAGGACTTCGACGTCCTCGGCATCGCCGACGACGAGCTCGAAGCAGCCATCCAGGTGTTCTTCGTGCGCAAGGGTCGGGTTGTCGGTCGCAAGGGGTTCATCGTCGACAAGGTGGAGGACCTCAGCGCCGACGAGCTCGTGGGCAGCGTGGTGGAACGCTTGTACGACGACCCTCCGCAGGGCATTCCCAAGTCGGTGCTGGTGCCGATGGACACCGACGACCCTGCGCTCTACGAGGACTGGCTCAGCTCCCTCCGAGGCTCGAAGGTGACCGTGCGCGTGCCCCAACGGGGCCAGAAGCGCGAGCTCCAAGAGACCGTCATCCGTAACGCTCGGGAGGAGTTCGTGCGCCACCGCCTCCGTCGGGCGTCGGACCACAACAGCCGCGCCCGGGCACTGAACGAGCTGCAGGAGCACCTTGGCCTCCCGGAAGCACCGCTGCGGATCGAGTGCTACGACATGAGCCACATCCAGGGCAGCGACTACGTCGGCTCCATGGTGGTGATGGAGGACGGTCTGCCCAAGAAGTCCGAGTATCGCCGGTTCAAGATCAAGGGTGACCAGGGCAACGACGACTTCGCGGCGATGGAGCAGGTGCTCACCCGGCGACTCACCGCCTACCTGGCTGAGCGTCGCCGTCCAATGAGCGAGGGCCCTGGCAAGTTTTCCTATCCCCCCCAGCTGCTGCTGGTGGACGGCGGAAAGGGGCAGCTGAGCGTCGCCACCAGAGTGCTCGAGGAGCTTGGCCTGGCTCAGGAGATCCCGGTCGCCTCCCTCGCCAAGCGCTTCGAAGAGGTCTACGTACCGGGTCTGGCCGAACCGATCCGGCTGCCTCGCCGGTCCGAAGCGCTGTACCTGCTCCAGCGGATCCGCGACGAAGCCCACCGATTCGCCATCACCTTCCATCGGGAGCGGCGCGGCAAGCGCATGACCACCAGCGTCCTCGATGGCGTCGCCGGTCTGGGCGAGGTGCGTAAGAAGCGCCTCACCAAGGACCTGGGTGGCATGCGCGCCGTCAAGGAGGCGTCACTCGAACAGCTGCAGGCGCTGTCGTGGCTTCCCGACGCCGTCGCTGCGGCCGTCCACGACAAGATCCACCGCTCGGCACGATGAGGGGGCCGGGCACCCGGCCACCTGATCAGGGGAAGCCGGTGGCCGTGCTCGAGAACGAGGTGCTGGTCGCGTCGCCCAGGATCGTGACGGCGATCACGCACACGATGGCGATGAGCCCGATGAGCAGCGCGTACTCGACTAGGGAAGCGCCACGGTCGTCGCGCGGGTCGTGAGCAGCGAGCCAGAGCTGGAAGCAACGGAGCACATCGGACATCGGGGTCACCTCATGATCGGGGCCGGTGTTCTTGGAATCGACCGGACGGTACGACGGCTTGAGATCTCGGACATGGTCCGAACGGCCCTTTCCGGGCCACAACCCATCCCTGCGATGCTGGCTGGATGCCCGACGCCGGTGACGACCTGTGGGAAGCCCACGCCGGGTGGTGGCAGGACGGCTTCACCGAAGGCGCCGACCCGGAGTACGAGGAGCAGATCCTGCCGTTGGCGGCGCACCACCTGGCGGGCGTGCGACGGGTGCTCGACGTCGGGTGCGGGGAGGGGCAGGTCGCCCGGTTGGCCCGCTCGTGCGGCGCCGAGCTGGCGGTGGGGGTTGACCCAACTTGGGGGCAGGTGGCGGTGGCCACCTCCCGGGGTGGGGGAGCGAGCTACGGACGTGCCGGAGCGGCCGCCCTGCCGTTTCCGGCCGACACCTTCGATGCCGTCGTGGCGTGCCTCGTGTTCGAGCACATCCGGGAGGTGGATGCCGCCATCGCCGAGGTGGCCCGGGTGCTGCAGCCGGGCGGTCGCTTCCTGTTCTTCCTGAACCACCCGTTGCTCCAGACGCCGAACAGCGGCTGGATCGACGACCAGATCCTGGATCCGCCGGAGCAGTACTGGCGGATCGGGCCCTACCTCACCGAGGACGAGACCATCGAGGAGGTGGAGAAGGGAGTGTTCATCCCGTTCATCCACCGGCCGCTGTCCCGCTACGTCAACGCGCTGGCCGACGAGGGGCTGCTGGTCACCCGGATGGAGGAGCCGGCGCCGCCGCCTGGCTTCCTCGCGCGGGCCTCTGAGTACGCGGAGGCGGCGAGCATCCCGAGGCTCCTGTTCCTGCGGTGCGAGACGGGATCTACTGTCGGGGCGGCATGAGCGAGTTCGTCATCATCACGGGATTGTCAGGGGCGGGGCGGTCGCAGGCGGCGGACGACCTCGAGGACCTCGGGTGGTTCGTGATCGACAACCTGCCCACCGAGCTCATCCCGAAGGTGGTGGAGCTGGTGCGGTCGCCCGGGTCGTCCACGCCCAAGGTCGCCCTCGTGGTGGGCGCTGGCGCCTCCCATGCCGACCTGCTGGAGGAGCTGGCTGCTCTCCGCTCGTCGGGGGCAAGGGTTCGCCAGCTCTACCTCGAAGCCAGCACCGACGTGCTCGTCCGCCGCTACGAGAGCTCCCGGCGCCGCCACCCGCTCCTCCGCGCCGGCGAGGGGTTGGAAGCCGCCATCGATCGGGAGCGGGCCCTGCTGGAGCCGGTCAAGGCCGAGGCCGATGTGGTGGTCGACACCTCGGGCCTCAACGTCCACGAGCTCCACGACCGCATCCTGGGGCTGTTCGGTGAGGACCACCCCGACAGCGGGATGCAGACCCGGGTCCTGTCCTTCGGGTACAAGCAGGGCCTGCCCGTCGACGTCGACATCGTGCTCGACTGCCGCTTCCTCCCCAACCCGCACTGGGTAGAGGACCTCCGGCCCCTCACCGGGCTCGACGTCACCGTGCGCGACTACGTGCTGGAGCAGGAGGCGGCGGGCGACTTCCTCGAGCACGTCGACGGACTGCTCGGCATGCTCCTGCCCGCCTACGTGGCCGAGGGCAAGTCCTACCTGACCGTGGCCTTCGGCTGCACCGGCGGACGCCATCGCTCCGTGGCCATCGCCGAAGCGGTGGCTGAGATGCTGCGTCGCCGGGGATACGAGCCCACCGTGATCCACCGGGACGTCGCCAAATGAGGAGTCGAGCCGTCAGGCGAGGCGACGAGGCGGCACAGCGCCGTCAGTCAGCTCCGCATCGGCACGACCGTGACTCATCGGCGTTGATCCCCGGTCGCGTCGTGGCCATCGGCGGTGGACACGGCCTGGCCGTCACGCTGCGAGCCGTAGCCCCCTGGGCGGACCACGTCACCGCCGTGGTCTCCACCGCCGATGACGGCGGCTCCACCGGTCGGCTCCGCCAGTCCTGGGATGTCCCGGCGCTGGGCGACGTCCGCCGCTGCCTGGCCGCGCTCGCCCCGTCGGGTGCCGTGTGGGGACGGCTGCTGGAGCGACGCTTCGACGCCGGGGAGCTGGACGGGCACCCGGTCGGCAACCTCTTGCTCCTCGCCCTCACCGAGGAGCTCGGCGACCTGCAGGCGGCCTGCGACGAGGTGGCCCGCACCGCCGGGCTCGACACGAGCCGGGCGCGCGTGGTGCCCGTCACCGACGACGCCGTCATCCTGCACGCCCGCACGGCGGACGGTGCGGTGGTGGAGGGCCAGGTGGAGGTTGCCCACACCCCCGATCTCGCCGAGGTGTGGGTGGAGCCGCGCTGCACCGCCGCGTCGACGGTGGCCATCGAGGCGATCCGGGCCGCCGATCTGGTCGTCCTCGGCCCAGGCTCGCTCTACACCAGCGTGCTGGCCGCGGCCATGGTGGGCGACGTGCGCCAAGCGCTGGCCGACACGCCCGCCCGCGTGATCTACGTCAGCAACCTGCACGCCGAGCGGGTGGAGTCCGAGGGCTACGACCTGGCCGCCCACGTGGCCGCCCTCGACCGCCATGACGTGCACGTCGACGTCGTCCTCGCCCAGCGCGGCGCCCTCCCAGCGGGCCCGGTCGCCGTCGAGGTGCTCGAGGCCGACGTGGCCGAGTACGACGGCCTGCTGCACCGTCCGGCCGCGCTTGGCAAGGTCTTGGCTTCGGTCGGCGCCTGACCCGTCGTCGAACTGGCAGGCGGCCGTTCCATCTGATCGGATGGCCGCACTTCGCCCTCTGACCAGTAGGAGCAGCTGCTCATGAGCATCCGTGTCGGCATCAACGGGTTCGGCCGCATCGGCCGCAACTTCTACCGGGCGGCCAAGGCGGCGGGCGCCGATGTCGACCTGGTGGCGGTGAACGACCTCACCTCGCCGGAGACCAACGCCCACCTGCTGAAGTACGACAGCACGCATGGGCGCCTCGGCACCGACGTCACCGTCGGGGACGGCGAGATCCGCATCGGCGACGACAGCTTCAAGGTGTTCGCGGAGCGGGACCCCAAGGCCCTCCCGTGGGGGGACCTCGGCGTCGACGTCGTCATCGAGTCCACGGGCATCTTCACCACGCGAGACAAGGCGGCCGCCCACGTCGACGCCGGCGCCCCGCGGGTGATCATCTCGGCCCCCGCCACCGACGTCGACGCCACCTTCGTGGTCGGCGTCAACGACGACACCTTCGACCCGGCCGCCCACACCATCGTCTCCAACGCCAGCTGCACCACCAACTGCTTCGTCCCCATGGTCAAGGTCCTCGACGACGCCTTCGGCCTGGAGAAGGGCCTCATGACGACGGTGCACGCCTACACCAACGACCAGAACCTGCTGGACCTCGTGCACAGCGATCCCCGGCGGGGGCGGGCCGCCGCCGCCAACATCGTGCCGAGCTCCACCGGCGCCGCCCGAGCCACCAGCCTCGTCATGCAGAGCATGAAGGGCCGGCTCGACGGCACCGCCCTGCGGGTGCCGGTGCAGGACGGCTCCATCACCGACTTCACCGGCATCCTCGGTCGGGAGGTCACGGTGGAGGAGATCAACGAGGCCTACAAGGCGGCGGCGTCGTCGGGCCCGCTGTCCAAGGTGCTCGTCTACAACACCGACCCGATCGTCAGCAGCGACATCGTCGGTTCGCCGGCCAGCTGCACCTTCGACGCCCCCCTCACCATGGCCATGGGCTCGATGGTCAAGGTGCTCGGCTGGTACGACAACGAGTGGGGCTACTCCAACCGCCTGGTGGACCTCGCCCTCATCGTGGGCGCCGCCAACCAGTGAACCGGGTCCCCGTCCTGGAGGACCTGCCGCCCCTCGAGGGCAAGCGGGTGCTCCTGCGAGCTGACTTCAACGTGCCGATCCAGGACGGGCGCATCACCGACGACCTGCGCATCCGGGCCGCTCTGCCCACCATCACCTGGCTCCAAGACCACGGAGCCACCGTGGTGGCGGCCACCCACTTCGGCCGTCCGAAGGGCAGGGTGGACCCGGCCTACGGCGTCGACCCGATCCGCACCCGCCTCGCAGAGCTGGCCCCGGGAGTCGAGCTGCTCGACAACCTCCGCTTCGACCCCGGCGAGGAGAGCAACGACCCCGCCTTCGCCGCCCGGCTCTTGGAGGGCTTCGACGCCTACGTGAACGACGCCTTCGGCGCCTCCCATCGCGCCCACGCCTCCATCGTCGGTCCGCCCCAGCACCTGCCCAGCGCGGCCGGGCGACTGCTGGCCAAGGAGGTCGAGGTGCTCGGCGGCCTGCGCGACCATCCCAACCGCCCCTTCGTAGCGGTGCTCGGCGGGTCGAAGGTCAGCGACAAGCTCAAGGTCATCGACGCCCTGCTCGGCGTGGCCGACGAGGTGCTCATCGGCGGCGGCATGTGCTTCACCTTCCTCAAGGCCCAGGGCCACCAGGTGGGCGCCTCGCTGTGCGAAGACGACATGGTCGACACCTGCCGAGCCTTGCTCGACGGCGGCGCCGCCATCCGACTGCCCTCCGACGTCACTGCCCTCGGGCCCGGCGGCAAGATCGGCGACCCCTCGGCGGGTGGAGAGGTGCGCCAGATGGGCGCCAGCGTCCCGGACGGGTGGATGGGCCTCGACATCGGCCCCGGCACTTCGGCCGAGTTCTGCGATGCCGTCCTCGATGCCCGCACCGTCTTCTGGAACGGCCCCATGGGCGTGTTCGAAGACCCACGGTTTGCGGCCGGCACCCGCACCCTCGCCGAGGCGGTGGCCGAGTCCGCCGCCTTCACCGTGGTGGGTGGGGGAGACTCCGCCGCGGCGGTGGCCGAGTTCGGCCTGGCCGATCGCATCGACCACATCAGCACCGGTGGCGGCGCCTCCCTCGAGCTCCTCGAGCAAGGCGACCTCCCCGGCCTCGCTGCCCTACGAGGAGAGTGGAAGCCCGAGTGACCACGAGCACCCGCAAGCCGCTGATCAGCGGCAACTGGAAGATGCACCACAACCACTTCGAGGCGCTGCAGCTGGTGCAGAAGCTGAGCTACCTGCTCACGGCCGACGATCACGAGGCCGTCGACGTCTCCGTGCACCCGCCGTTCACCGATCTGCGGACCGTCCAGACCTACTTCATCAGCGAGAAGGAGCCCATCCCGATCGCGCTGGGCGCCCAGCACTGCCACCACGAGGACAAGGGCGCGTTCACGGGGGAGGTGTCGGCCGGGATGCTGGCCAAGCTCGAGGTGGCCTACGTCATCGCCGGCCATTCGGAGCGCCGCGAGCTGTTCGGCGAGACCGACGAGCAGGTGAACGCCAAGGCCAAGGCCATCCTCAAGGCAGGCATGACGCCGATCCTCTGCTGTGGCGAGACCCTGGCCGGGCGCGAGGCCGACAGCACGGACACCAAGGTCACCGGGCAGGTGGAAGCAGGCCTGGCCGGGCTGACCCCGGAGCAGGTCGGCGGGCTGGTCATCGCCTACGAGCCCATCTGGGCCATCGGCACGGGCCGCACCGCCAGCAGCGACGATGCCCAGGCCGTCTGCGGGCTCGTGCGCTCCGTCGTCGGTCGCGTGGCCGGGCCGGAGGCCGCCGCCGCAGTTCGGATCCAGTACGGCGGCTCGGTCAAGCCCACCAACGCCGCCGAGCTGATGGGCCAGCCCGACATCGACGGCGCCCTCGTCGGCGGCGCCAGCCTCGAAGCGGACGACTTCGCCAGGATCGTGCAGTACCGACGTTGAGCTGACCTGCGGGTGGCGCGACTGGTCGATCAGCCCAGCGGTGAGGGGGCCGTTGGGCGACCTGCGCAGCCAACGGCCGCTGGAGTGGTCGAGTGTGTGTGTCAATCCGGTGATGCGCTGCACGGGTTGACCACCGCACGGGCGATTCTCTGAGCACCTGCGCGCGCGGATCCTTCCGCTCCCTCGCACACCCTGCTAGCGTTTCCCGCCGTTCACCTCATCCGGTCTTCACGTCCGGACCGAGGCTGCACAAGCCGTAGGGGGCTCCGGTCCCTCGGCATCCTGTCCATGCCATAGGGAGGTCCATTACGTGAGACTCAAGCGCAGGGGTATCAAGCTCCTTGCTCTCTTCCTCGGGCTCTCGCTCGTCGGTGCCGCATGCGGTTCTGACGACGAGGGCAGCGGGAACGAAACCGAGAACGAAGGCGAAGCGCCTGAAGGTGCGGCCGGCGGCGACCTCGTCGACATCGGGACCTTCGTGGGTGATCCGCCCGAGCACATCGACCCGGCGCTGAACTCCACGCTCGACGCCTACCAGGTCATCAACGCCGTCTACGACGGTCTGACCGACATCGACGCCACCGACCCGGCGAACCCCAAGATCGTGCCCCACGTGGCCGAGTCCGTGGAGCCGAACGACGATGCGTCCGTCTGGACCTTCACCATCCGGGAGGGCCAGACCTTCTCCGACGGTGAGGAGATCCTCCCCAGCACCTTCCAGAACTCCTGGGAGCGCGCCGCCGACCTCGCCGGTGACTACAGCTACCTCCTGACCTTCATCGAAGGTGGGGCGGAGCGCCTCGACGAAGAGGCCCCGGCTGACAGCATCTCCGGCATCGAGGCCGACGACGAGGCCATGACCCTCACGGTCACCCTCGCCGAGCCCTACTCGAACTTCGACGCGGTGGCTGGGTTCCAGCTCTTCATGCCGGTCCCCGAGGCCGCCATCGAGGCCGGCGAGGAGTGGGAGAACGGCGTGATGGTCGGCAACGGCCCCTACGCCATGGAGTCCGCTCGCACCCCTGAGGAGATCGTCCTCGTCAAGAACGACGAGTGGAACGGCGACTACAACCAGGAGACCTGGGACGACCGGCTCGACACGCTCACCTTCCGGGTGACGGCCGATCCCGACACCTCGTACAACAGCTTCGAGGCCGGCGAGGGCGACATCGGTCAGATCCCGCCGGCGCGGGTGTCTGACGCCGAGGCCACCTACGGCAACACCCTCGACGTCGACATCCTCGGCTCGTACCACTTCGTCATCAACGATCGTGATCCGCTGATCGGTGGCGACGACAACCTCCTGCTTCGCCAGGCCGTGTCCCAGGCCATCGACCGCGAGGAGATCAACGAGGCCGTCTACAACGGCAGCCGCGCCACCACCACCGGCATCACGCCGCCCGGGATCCCCGGCTACAAGGAAGGCCTGTGCGAGTACTGCACGTTCGACGCCGAGGCCGCCCAGGCATCGTTTGACGAGTGGACGGCGGCGGGCAACTCCCAGTCGGAGCCGCTGCCGATCCAGTTCAACGCCGATGCCGGCCATGAGCCGGTCGTGGCGATCATCATCGACAACCTCGCCGCCATCGGCATCGAGGCCGTCGCCGAGCCCTTCCCCACCGAGACGTACTTCACCCAGCTGGCCGAGGGTGCCTGCACCATCTGTCGGGCCGGTTGGTTCGCCGACTACCCGACCTATGACAACTTCATGTTCGACCTGTTCCACTCCACTGCGCTCGACGGCAACAACTACGGCTTCACGAACGACGAGTTCGACGCCCTGGTCGACGAGGCCAAGCAGACCGTGGACGCGGACGAGCAGGCGACGCTGTTCCAGGATGCCGAGCGCATCCTCCTGAACGACGCCACCATGGCCATCCCGATCAACCGGTACCGCGGTGACTACGTCTACAACGAAGACACCGTGGCGAACTTCCCGCAGACCAACTTCGGTCTGATCCTCTGGGAGCAGGTCAAGCTCGCAGCTTGATCGCAGTCCACTGATGTGAGGCTTCCGGGGGGCGCCACGGCGCCCCCCGGCCGCCCTCGGGAGCACCACCCATGCCCAGCTACATCTTCCGCCGTCTGCTGCTGATCATCCCGACGGTCTTCTTCGCGCTCTCCTTCCTCTTCTTCTTGTTCTTCGCCTTGCCCGGCGACCCGGTCAACCTCATCGCCGGCGGCGCCGACCGTGCCCCCAACCCGATCACCCTCCAGCAGATCGAGGAGCGGTACGGGTTCGATGACCCGCTTCCGGTCCAGTTCGCCAACTATTGGGAGCGCACGGTCAAGTGGGACCTCGGCGAGTCCTACCTGAACCGTCGGAGCGTCAACGACATCCTGGGCGACAAGGCCGTCAACAGCCTCCGATTGGCCATCTGGGCCATCCTCATCGAGATCGTCGTGGGCATCGCGGTGGGCCTCGTGTCGGCCATCCGGCGCTACTCCATGGCCGATCGGATGACCACCATCGTCACGGCCGGCGCCTCGGCGATCCCCGTGTTCGTGCTCGGCTTCATCCTTCAATATGGCTTTGCCGTGGTGCCCAACCTCAACGACTGGCCGGAGTGGGCGCGCCTGCGCACATCCCGGCTGGGCCCCGACAGCTGGGCCTTCTTCTTCATCCCCACCGGTGAGCAGTGGCGGTACCTCATCTTGCCGGCCGTCACCCTGGCTTCGGTCTCCACCGCGCTGGCTGCTCGCATGACGCGCGGCTCGATGCTCGAGGTGCTGCGGGCCGACTACATGCGAACGGCTCGAGCCAAGGGCCTGCGGGAACGGCAGGTGGTGGCGCGGCACGGGCTCCGCAACGCCATGCTGCCCGTCATCACCCTGATCGGCATCGACTTCGGCACCGTCATCGGCGCCGCCGTGCTGACCGAGACCGTCTTCTCCTGGCCCGGGCTCGGCTCGGAGATCGCGGACTCGGTCGTGGGCCGGGACCTGCCGGTGGCCCTCGGGCTCACCTTGGCGGTGGTCGTCGCCTATTCGTTCATCAACTTGCTGGTCGACCTGTCCTATGCCTGGTTCGACCCGCGCATCCGATTGGGCTCAGGGGAGGCAGCATGACCGCAATCGGGCACGCCGGGCCGGACACAGCGCTCGAAGCCGCCGAACCGGGAGGGGAGCTCACCGACGTGGCGGCTGCGCGACCGCTGCGCAAGGATGTGTGGAGACGCTTCAAGCGCAACCGCCTGGCCATGGTGGGGCTCGTCCTCATCGTCCTCCTGGTGCTCACGGCGGTGTTCGCCTCGGTCATCGCGCCGTACACGATCACCCAGCGCTTCTCCGGGGAGTTCCGGGCAGGCCCGTCGGCCGACCACTGGTTCGGCACGGACCTCATCGGGCGTGACGTGTTCAGCCGGGTCGTCTACGGCGCCCGGGTGTCACTCAAGATCGGCATCGCCGCCACCGCCATCGCCCTCGTCATCGGGCTGGCCCTCGGCGCCGTGGCCGGCTTCTTCGGCGGGCCGCTGGAGTCGCTCATCATGCGGCTCACCGACATCTTCCTGGCCATCCCCTACATCGTGCTGGCCGTGGCCATCGCCGCCCTGCTCGGGCGCAGCGAGAACACCGTCATCATCGTGCTGGGCTTCACCGGTTGGCTCGGCATCTGCCGGATCGTCCGATCGAGCTTCCTGTCGTTGAAGCAGCTCGAGTACGTGGAGGCGGCCACCGCCCTCGGGTACTCGAAGTGGCGCATCATGTTCCGCCACATCCTGCCCAACGCCCTGCAGCCGATCATCGTGTACGGCACCATCGCCGTCGGCTCGGTCATCTTGTCCGAGGCGGCCCTGTCCTTCCTCGGCGTCGGCCCCCAGGACCCCACGCCGGCCTGGGGCCTGATGGTCTCCGACGGCAAGAGCCAGCTGCCGGTGGCACCGCACCTCCTGTTCTTCCCAGGCCTGGCCATCTTCACCACCGTCCTCGCCTTCGTGTTCGTCGGCGACGGCCTCCGCGACGCGCTGGATCCCAAGCTCAAGTGACCCTCCCCGCTCCACACGTCGGGGAGGTCCTCCTCTCGGTGCGTGACCTCCACGCCGGGTTCACCACCGATGACGGCCACGTCAGCGCCGTCGACGGCGTCTCCTTCGACGTGCACCGCGGCGAGGTGTTCTCCATCGTCGGTGAGTCCGGGTCGGGCAAGTCCGTCACCGCCATGACCATCCTGGGGCTGATCCCCACCGTCGAGGTCTCCGCCGGTGAGGTGCTCTGGAAGGGCCGTGACCTGCTGACGATCAGCGAGGAGGAGCGCCGCCACGTCCGGGGCGGCGAGATCGCCATGATCTTCCAGGACCCCCTCACGGCCCTGAACCCAGTGCACACCGTCGGCCGGCAGATCGGCGAGATGGCCCGGGTCCACGAGGGGCTGAACAAGAAGCAGGCCCTGGAACGAGCCATCGAGATGCTCGACCTCGTCGGCATCCCCGAGGCCCGCAAGCGGGCCAAGATGTACCCGCACGAGTTCTCCGGAGGCATGCGGCAGCGGGCCATGATCGCCATGGCCATCACCTGCAACCCCGACCTGCTGATCGCCGATGAGCCGACCACCGCCCTCGACGTCACGGTGCAGGCCCAGGTGCTCGAGGTCCTCATCGAGATCAAGGACAAGATCGACTCAGGGATCATCCTGATCACCCACGACCTGGGCGTGGTGGCCGGCATGGCCGACCAGGTCATGGTGATGTACGCCGGGCACCAGGTGGAGATGGGCACCACTGAGGAGATCTTCTACGAGTCGCGTCACCCCTACACGCTGGGCCTGCTGGCCAGCCTTCCCCGCCTCGACGACGTGGGCGACGAGCCCCTGGTGCCCATCAGCGGCTCGCCTCCGTCGCTCATCCACCGACCGTCGGGCTGTGCCTTCCACCCACGCTGCCGCTTCGCCCAGGTGCCGGGCCTGTGCGACGCCGAGGTGCCCGAGCTGCGGCTGGTGGCCGGTGACTCCCATCGCTCGGCGTGTCACTACGCCGAGACCCTCGAGGGCGTCACCATCGAGACCCTGCGGGCCAAGGCCGACGATCTCGAGCTGATCGCACCCGACACTGCCGTCGACGCATGACAGATCTCACCAGCTCGCTTGCGGGTGCTGCCACCGGCGCAGAGGTCCCGCTGCTCGAGGCCACCAACCTGGTGAAGAACTTCCCCATCCGTGGCGGCCTGCTCGGTCGGGCGGTCGGGCACGTCTCGGCGGTGGCCGGGATCTCCCTGCAGGTGAAGCGAGGCGAGACCCTCGGCCTGGTGGGGGAGTCGGGGTGCGGCAAGTCCACCACCGGGCGCATGCTGCTCGACCTCATCGCGCCCACCGCCGGGGAGGTGCTCTTCGACGGACGATCCCTCACCCGCACGAAGGGCAAGGACCTCGCCAAGATGCGGCGCCGGTTCCAGATCGTGTTCCAGGACCCGTACGCGTCCCTCAACCCGCGCATGACCGTCGGCGCCACCCTGGCTGAGCCCCTCAAGGTGCACTTCGGCTGGGACGACGAGAAGGTCAAGGCCCGCATCCAAGAGCTGCTCACCATCGTGGGCCTGTCACCGGAGCACGCCAACCGCTTCCCGCACGAGTTCTCCGGCGGGCAGCGCCAACGTGTCGGCATCGCCCGGGCCCTCGCTCTCGAGCCCGAGCTGATCGTGCTCGACGAGCCCGTGTCCGCCCTCGACGTGTCGATCCAGGCCGGCGTGGTCAACCTCCTCGAGAAGCTGCAGGACGAGCTTGGCCTGGCCTACGTCTTCATCGCCCACGACCTGTCCGTCGTCCGGCACATCGCCGATCGGGTGGCGGTGATGTATCTCGGCAAGATCGTCGAGGAGGGGCCGCGCGACGCCATCTATGCCAGCCCGGGCCACCCCTACACCCAGGCGCTGCTGTCAGCGGTGCCGCTGCCCGACCCGCGGCGGGAGCAGGCTCGGGAGCGCATCGTCCTGCGCGGCGACGTCCCGTCGCCGGCCGACCCGCCCAGCGGCTGTCGCTTCCGCACCCGATGCTGGAAGAAGCTGGAGCTGGAGGAAGGCGGCGTCGACACCTCGGTCTGCGTGGAGCAGGAACCGCTGCTCGACCCCGCTGCAGTCGGTCACCCGGTGGCGTGCCACTTTGCCGCCACCCGCCAGGTCGTCTGACCCCTCTGGGGCCATGGCGGCGGCCCCTGCTACCGTCTCCGGCGCCCGCCGGGCCCACCGCGCTTCAGGAGAGATCCCCGTGCTCACCGCAATCGTCATCGGCATCCACCTCATCATGTCGGCCGCCCTCATCGGGCTCGTGCTGCTCCACAGCGGCAAGGGTGGCGGCCTCTCCGACATGTTCGGCGGCAGCGTCGGCGCCACGGCCCTCGGCTCGGCGGCCGCCGAGCGCAACCTCGACCGGATCACGGTGGTCGTCGCTGTGACCTTCGTCTTCACCACCACCGGCCTCGCCTTCCTGCT
>JBDSUN010000051.1:0-15861 GCA_039927735.1 Acidimicrobiales bacterium
GCGAAGAGAGTTGGCGGATGCGGAGCGGCATGGACGGCGTCACGAATGAGTTCCTAGGTGGCCACCCGGCGAGCGCGGTCGCGATCGCGCCCTCGCCCGGCCCGGCCGAGGCGGCCGACTGGTCAGACGCCGCCTCCGTCACCTGGCCACCAAGCCGCTTCGGCCGCGTCGGTTCCATCGCCGCCGCGCGTTGGGGGCGGCTGCGGCTGCGCAAGCTCGTCCTCGTCGCCGGCGACTTGGTGGCGGTCAGCATCGCGATGGCCATGTCGGCGTCGCTGTACCGGGTGCTTCCCGCCGAGTCCACCGCTGTCGCCGCGCGACATCTCATCGTCAGCCTGCTCTCGTTGCCCATCTGGTTCGCATGCCTCGTCCGGGCCCGCCTCTACAGCTCCCGCTACATCTCCAGCCGCCTGTTCGAGTTCCGTCGGGTTGTGAACGCAGCAGGGGCCAGCGTCATGACGACGGCTGCGGTGGCGTTCATGCTCAAGATGTACATCCCTCGCGGCTGGCTCCTCATGACGTTCGTGCTGTCCGTGATCGTGCTGACCGCATCTCGCGACGTTGTTCGGCGGACGTTCAACGCACAGCGCCGACGCGGCAGGCGTCATCGGTCCGTGGTCATCGTCGGCGCCAACAGCGAAGGCAGGGAGATCGCCTCACTGCTCGAGGCGTCCCCGGACCACAGCTATCGAGTGCGTGGCTTCGTCGACGACGACCTCCCACCAGGTACCCCGGTCAACGGGATACCCGTGCTCGGCGGCACGCACAGCACCGTCGCCGTGGCGCGTGAGCACGGCGTGACCGGCGTGCTCATCGCCGCGTCCGCCCTGGGGCTGGCGGAATCGAGCCGCCTCGCCTCCCGGCTGACCGCCGCCGATCTCTACGTCGAGGTCTGCACCGGGGTGTGCGACGTCGCGGTCGAGCGGCTTGCGGTCGAAAGTCATGGCCGTCTGACGTTCTTCCACATCGAGCCGGTGAGGCTCGACGGTTGGCGGGGTGCGGCCAAGCGGGGCTTCGACATCGCCATCGCGACGATCTGCCTGGTGCTGACGGCTCCTGTGCTTGCGATCGCCGGCCTGGCCATCAAGGTGGAGTCGCGCGGTCCGATCATCTTCCGCCAGCGTCGAGTCGGCATGAGCGGCGCGGAGTTCCAGATCCTGAAGCTGCGCAGCATGGTGGCCGACGCCGAAGCCCGGATCACCGACCTGCTCGATCAGAACCAGGCCGACGGTCCGCTCTTCAAGATGCGCGACGACCCGCGGATCACCAGGGTTGGCCGGTGGCTTCGGCGGCTCTCGATCGACGAGATCCCGCAGTTCTGGAACGTGCTCCGCGGTGAGATGAGCCTGGTCGGTCCCCGCCCCGCCCTGCCGTCCGAGGTAGCCGGCTGGAGCGAGCAGCTGCACGACCGCCTGTCGGTTCGGCCCGGCATCACGGGCATGTGGCAGGTCAGCGGCCGGTCCGACGCGACGTTCGAGGAGTACACGCGCCTCGACCTCTACTACGTCTACAACTGGTCGCTGCTGACCGACCTGGCGATGGTCGCCAAGACCGTACCGACGGTGCTGTCGCGGCGCGGCTCGTGCTGATCGCCCGCCGGATCGACCCAACGTAAGCGACGCCACCTCGGAGTGGTCGAGCGGCCGACCAAGCAGATCCAGCGGGAGATCGCCGTCGCGCTTGCCGTAGTCGCCGCCTGGGAGCCCACCAACCCGAGCCGGCCGCCGCCAGCGTTGGAGACGGTGATCCGGACCAGGGAGGGTGCTGCTCATCCGATTCGGTCCTTGATCGCCATGATGATGACGCTGTCGCTGCGGGCTCCGGCGACGTCTCTGGCTGCTCGATGCAGCTCGTGCCACAGCTCCCACACCTCGATGCGGTCCGCGTCGATGTCCTCGCGGTCGTCGTACTGCATCTCGAGATCCAGAGTCGCCAGCTCGATTCTGAGGGCGGCCTCCCGAACGTCGAGTCGGGACCGGGCCACCAGGGCGGCGTCGAGGTCACCGATGGCGTCGGCGGCCTGGTCGTCGAGGACGGGCGGTACGTCAGCCGCCGAGACGGTCGCGTAGACGCGCCGAGCCTGGTGGGCGAGGGCTTCGAGCCGCGACCACGATTGACGGGCACCGGCCTCGAAGATGGCGCCGGCCGAGTCGGACAGCCGGTCGAGGGCGGCAGGCGCACGCCCCTGCACCTCGTCGGTGGGCACCGCGACGGCGACGGTGACGAGCTCGTCGGCGCTCGGGACGCTGGCGGAGAACTCGCCGTAGCCGGGGGCGAAGACCTTGTCCTCCAGCGTGCCGTCCATCAGGCGCTCCTGGACGAGGATGGCGCCGGGTACCTGACCGGTGGGGCCGTCGACGGTGAGGTCGGTCTGCTGCACGGTGACCTCCTCGAAGACGAAGCCGGGGATGTTCTCGGGCCGGTAGACGTCTCCGACCTGGGGGTCGGCGGGCATGATCATGCCGCCGGGTCCGTCACGACCGGCCAGCCAGGTTCCGTCGTGGTCCGCCTCCTTGCCGTCCTCGTAGTTGGTGACGTCCTCGCCGAGGTACCAGACGGATCCGTCGTCGGCCTGGGCGAAGTAGTCGGTGGCGGTCTCGAGGATCTCACCGTCTCCGTAGGCGACGAACTGGGACACGATGGCCTCTATGTGCTGACCGTTCCAGTCGATGACCCGGGTCTCGTCGAGCAGAGTGATCTCGTGCCGCAACGCGACGTCACCCTCGGTGCCGAGCTGAACGGCCTGTTCCACCGACGCGATGGGAAACAGCGGGTTCGTGATCGCAGTTGGGTTGGAGAAGGTCGGCGGTTCCAGGTCGACGCGCCCGGACGGCGCTGCAAGAGCGGGGGTCCCGGTCGCCACGGAGGCGGCGGCGACCGACAGCACCCCGAGGACCGCCGCGGCAACGAGGCGGCGGCGCCGGGTCAGGGATCCGTGGGGGGACGTTCGGTCATTGTGCATCGCGACTCCAGTCGCTCATGGCAAGAGGAGCAGGCGCTCCCTCGGCGCGACGTTGCTCCAGAGGCCCTGACGTGGGCCTGAACCCGAGATGTGCCGGTTCAGGCCTGGTTCAGCATCACGAGCAGGTAACCCGCGGCGCTCTCAGGTTGCGCTCATCTGCTTGGGCCATGCTGGCGGCGTGCACGTGCTCGTGGTCGAGGATGATGCGCGGATGGCCTCGGCTATCCGCCGGGCCCTTCGCACGGCGGGTGTCATGGCGGAGGTCGTCGGTACGGGAGCTGACGCGCTGTGGATGGCGGGGGCGACGCCCTATGACGTGATTGTCCTCGATGTGATGCTCCCCGACATCGACGGGTTCGAGACGTGCGCACAGCTTCGCCAGGCCGGTGTCTGGACCCCCATCATCATGGTGACCGCTCGTGACGCTGTTTCTGATCGGGTGCTCGGGCTCGACGCCGGCGCGGACGACTACCTGACCAAGCCGTTCTCGCTGGAGGAGCTGCTCGCACGCCTGCGTGCCCTGGCCCGACGCGAGGGGAGTGAACGGCCATCGGTCGTCGTGGTGGGTTCGTTGCGGCTCGATCCCGCCACCCGACAGGCGTGGCGGGGGGACACGGAGATCGGCCTGTCGGCTAAGGAGTTCGCCCTGTTGGATGTGTTCATGCGTCACGTCGGACAGGTGTTGTCACAGCAGCAGCTGCTCGATGCGGCGTGGGACTTCGGCTACGAGCACCGGTCCAATGTGGTCGAGGTGTACGTCCGCTACCTGCGGGAGAAGATCGACCGGCCCTTCGGGCTCGAGACCTTGGAGACGGTTCGTGGCATGGGCTACCGCCTCTGCAAGGGCGGTGTGGCCTGACTCGGTTCTCGATCCGGCTCCGACTGACGGCCGCCTTCGCGGCAGCCGTGGTGCTGGTGCTGGTCGTGTCCGGTCTGTTCGTGTACTTCCGCCTGCAGGACGACCTCGACGACGCCATCAACGCCGAGCTCCAGGCGCGGGCCACGGCCGTCGCCGCAGCTGTCACAGGGCGCGGCCCGGACGCCGTTTCGGGGACCCCGCTGGAGGATGCCGAGGAGAGCTTCGCGCAGGTCCTGGACCTCGACGGCCGGCTGCTCGTGCACGCGGGCACCGCGAGCGACGCGGCGATCGACCCGCGTGAGGCGGCCGAGGCCAGCACCGGTGACCGATGGGTGGAACGAGACGTCGCGAACGTCGACGGGACGGTGCGGATGTTCGTCCGGGCGGTGACGACCGATGATCAGGCGCTGGTCCTTGTGGTCGGCCAGTCGCTGGTGGACCGCAACGACGCCCTGCGTGATGTGCGGAACTCGTTCGCCATCGGCGGTCCAATCGCGGTGCTGATCGCCTCGTGCATCGGGTATTGGTTGGCCCGGCTCGCGCTGCGGCCCGTCGAGGACATGCGTCGCACGGCCGGCGACATCTCGGCCCGTCGGACCGGACAGCGGCTGCCGCTCCCGCAGGCTCACGATGAGCTGCGACGGCTCGGCGAGACGCTCAACGACATGCTCGGCCGGCTCGAAGGGGCCTTCGAGCGCGAGCGGATGTTCGTGTCCAACGCGAGCCACGAGCTGCGGACGCCGGTCGCCGTTGCCAAGATGGAGCTCGAGGGCGCCTTGCGCATTGGCGACTTCGGGGCCGATGTGGGCGAGGCCATCAAGGCCGCGATCGAGGAGTGTGACAGCCTCGGCCAGCTCGCGGAGGATCTTCTGATCGTCGCCCGCACCGACGAAGGGGGTCTGGATCTCCTGTTGGAGTCCCTGCCGGTGCGAGCCGTCCTCGATGGCGTCCGGGTCCGCTTCATCGACCGTGCCGCCTCGCACGGGCGCGACATCCGGGTGGAGGCCGACGGCGACCCCATGGTGCTCGGCGACCGCGCCCGGCTTCGCCAAGCGCTCGGCAACCTCGTCGATAACGCTCTGCGCCACGGTTCCGGCACCATCACCCTCCGAGGTCTCGCGGTGGGGGCTGACGCGGTCATCGAGGTGTCCGACCAAGGACCGGGCTTCCCAGCCGCGATGGTCGAGCGCGCCTTTGACCGCTTCGCCCGAGGTGACCACACCAGGACGCGGGCCGGCGCGGGGCTCGGCCTCGCCATCGTGCAGGCCCTGGCGGAGGCCCACGGTGGACAGGCCGAGATCATCGGCACGAGCACCGTTCGGATCAGCCTGCCGATCGCATCGCGCTGAGCGCTCTCATCTTCACCTCAGATCGCCTCCGTACGGTCGCTCCCAGTCGCCCACCACGAGGAGCAACGTCATGACGAACCACCCCAACACTGCGCTGGCGGCGCTGGCCGCCCTCGGCCTGGTGCTGAGCGCCGCCGCGTGCGAGAGCGGACCGTCCGCCGGCCCGAACGGTCAGCCCGCGACCGCTGCCTCCGCCTCGTCCGAAGACCCGACCGCTGCCGGGCAACCCGCGTTCCGAGCCGACCCAGCGTGTGGGACCTACGGGGGCGACGGCTGCGCGCCGCAGAGCGACCGCATCGACCTCGAACCGCCCACCTTCACCAACCCCACCGAGATCACGAACCCCGTGTTCCCGATCGCCGAGCTCGAGTCCGCCGTGCTGACGGGAGTGGTCGACGACCTGCCGTTCCGGTCCGAGACCACGCTCCTGCCGTACACGGGCACCGTCGTCATCGACGGGCAACCGGTCGAGGTGCTGCTCTCACAATACACGGCCTACCTCGACGGCCGGATCACCGAGGTGGCCGTCGACCGCTACGCCCAAGCCGACGACGGATCGGTGTGGTACCTCGGCGAGGACGTGTACGACTACGAAGCCGGCGCGATCGTCGTCTCTGAGGGGACCTGGCTGGCCGGCCGGGATGGCCCACCCGCGATGATCATGCCGGGCGACCCCCAGGTCGGACAGGTGTTCCGGCCTGAGGACATCCCCGGCATCGTGTTCGAGGAGGTGACGATCAAGGAGGTCGATCAAACAGTCGACGGCCCTCTCGGCCCGGTCGAGGGGGCCATCGTCGCCGAGGAGCTCCACCTGGACGGGTCCACCTCGGAGAAGGTGTTCGCGCCAGGGTACGGCGAGTTCTATTCCGCCAGCGACACGGAGGAGGAGGCTCTGGCGCTCGCGATCCCCGTCAACCGCGTGGACGAGCCCGAGCCAGTCGAGCTGGCCAAGATCGTCACCGGTACGTGGGGCCTCGTCGAGAGCGCCCGCCTCGAGGAGTGGGAGGCCGTCGACGCCACCCTCGCGCTGATCGAGGAGCATTGGGCGACCGTCTCGGCTTCTCCCACCCCGAGCCGCATCGCCGACACCCTCGCCGACGCGCTGGTCACCCTCACCGAGGCGACCGCCACGAAGGAGGCCGGACCCATCACGGACGCAGCCGTCGAGGTGGCCCAGTCCGCCCTCGACCTCGAGCTGCGCCATCGCTCAGTGGCCTACGTCGACCTCGGCCGGTTCCACCTCCACACCCAGCAGCTCCGGATCGACGCCGGCACCGGGGATGCCCCCGGTCTCACCGCCGAGATCGCCACCCTCGAATGGATTCGCGACCGCATCGCCGGGAGGTTCACACCGGGCGAACTCCAGCAGGTCGATGACCACCTGGCCGACCTTCGCGTCGCTGCGAGCAGCGGGGACCTCGCCGCCGCCGCCGACCAAGCCGCTCGCCTCGGCAACCTCGTCCGCACCCTCAGCCTGGCGTGATGTCCCACAACGCTCTCGAGCGCCGGCGATGCGGCTCGGACCCTCGTCGCGCTGAAGACGCCGGACGCACGGATGCTCAACCTCGAAGGCTCCAGCGTCGATGCGAGATGTGTGCAGACCGGAGTCCCGTCACGCGCGCGCTGGGCGCTTGCTGCGATGCTCTGTCTGGCCGTCGCTCGAGGCCTGGTGGTGGGCGGGTGGCCGGCAGAGGCGATCTTCGTTCTCGCTCAAGGCTGCGCGCTGGTGGCGGTCGTCCGTGCGGCAATGCGCCGTGACGCCGATGACCCCACACCATGGTCCTTGCTGGCGGTTGGACTGGGACTCCTGACCGCTGCAGAGCTCTACTGGTCGTGGCTGCAGCTCAGCCAGCCAGACGCGTTCCCATCACCCGCCGACGCGTTGTCGGCAGCTGGGCTCCTCGTGATCGTTGCGGCCCTTTGGCGGTGCGCAACACGCGTTTCCCCGGTGGGCGATCGAACGGGCTTCGTCGATGCCGCCGCGGTCGCCCTGGCGGCGGCGACGCTTGCGTGGGTGCTGATCATCGAGCCCGCCGGAAGATCCCTCGGCCTGAGCGCTGACGAGCAGACTTGGATCGCGATCGCGCTGGCTCTGGACGTGGCACTCCTGGCAATGGGTGCCCGGCTGGCTTTTGCCTTGAGAGCTCGGCCGCCGGCCTACGTCTTCATCTACCTGGCGATCGGTGGCTCGATGCTGGTGGATGTCCTCGACTCCGTGCTCGAGGTGGGGTTCGGGTCGGAGGTCGGGCGCACCGAGGACGTCATCTTCATCGCGTCCGCAGCCTGCTGGGTGATGGCGGCAATGAGCCGTGGCCCGGTCACGGCGGCCGCCGCGTCGGGGCTGCGACATCTGGGTGCCCGGAGGCAGGTCCTGCTCATCACCTGCGCGTCCGTCCCGCTGGCGGCCCTGACCCTCCTGTCCGTTCGCGGCGCGCCATTGAGCTCGACGACGGTCTTCGTGGCGGGTGTCGCCGGCGCGGTGCTCTCGGGTCTCGTGGCCGTCCGGATCGTGAGCCTCGTCGGGGTGATACGCCGGCTCGCCGACGAGCAGGGGCGTGAGCGCTTCGCCGCCATGGTCGAGAACGCGTCCGATGTGATCCTCACGGTCGATGCCGCTCACCAGATCACGTACGTCAGCCCCTCGGCTTCGGCGGCTTGGGGCTATACCCCCGGGAGCCTCATCGGGCGACCCATCACGGACCTCGTGGCCGCCGATGATGCCCCGACGTTGACCTCCCATCTCGTGCGGGCCTCGTCCCTGCCCCCGCGATCGAAGCTCACCATGGAGGTGCGGGTCGAGCGGTTCGGCGGCGGCCACCGCATCTGCAACGCCGTGGCGGCCAACCTTGCCAGTCATCCCGGGGTGCGCGGGACCTCCATGACCTTCGGGGATGTGACGGAACAGCGCTCCCTCGAGGGTCAGCTCCGGAAACGAGCCTTCAACGACGAGCTCACTGGCCTCGCGAACAGGGCCTTGTTCACGGATCGCGTCGGCCAGGCCCTCCGCCGCCGATCATCACACCCAAGCACCGCAGCCCTCCTGTTCCTTGACCTCGACGACTTCAAGCAGATCAACGACGGCCTGGGCCACGCGGCCGGTGACCAGCTCCTGATCGCCGTTGCCCGAAGACTCGCCGAGTGCGTGCGGCCGGGCGACACGGTGGCGCGGCTCGGCGGCGACGAGTTCGGCATCCTGCTCGAGCATCCCTGCGACACGAGCGAGGCGGTGCGAGCTGCCGCCCGGATGGTCGAAGTCCTCGCCCTTCCGCTGGCCGTCGGTGATCTACAGCTGACCGCTCGTGCCAGCATCGGGATCGCCATCTCGCACGAGGGTGCCGACGCGCAAAGCCTGCTGCGCGACGCCGACATCGCCATGTACGAGGCCAAAGGCTCCTCCCGAACGGCGTGGGTGGTGTTCGACCCTGACATGCGCACTGCCGCGGCTGGTCGCATCTCCCTGCGTTCGGATCTGGAGCGCGCGCTCATCGCCGACGAGCTTCACCTCGCGTACCAACCCATCTACGATCTTCGCACGCGCAGGATGAGCTCCGTGGAGTCCCTGTTGCGGTGGACCCATCCAATTCGGGGCCCGGTATCACCGGCGGAGTTCATCCCGCTCGCTGAACGAACCGGCCAGATCATGGGCATCGGAACGTGGGTCCTCCAACAGGCTTGCCAGGCGGCGTCGGACTGGAACGACCTCGGTCATCCCGTTGGTGTGGCGGTGAACGTGTCCGCCGTCCAGTTCCAGGAGGCCAGATTCGTCGACCGGGTGTGCGAGGTGCTCCGTGCGACGGGCCTCGACCCTCATCGACTCACGATCGAGATCACCGAGACCGCGATCATGGGTGACCCAGACGCGACCGCCTCCATCCTCTCCCAGATCCGCGCCTCGGGGGCGAAGGTCGCGATCGACGACTTCGGGACCGGCTACTGCTCGCTCGCCTACCTGAAGCGGTTTGCGGTCGACTCACTCAAGATCGATCGGTCCTTCGTCTGCGAGGTCGAAGCCGCCAGCACCAACCTGCTCGTTCACAACATCCTCCGCCTGGCCGACGCATTGGGAATACCCACCGTCGCCGAGGGGATCGAGGAGGCGGAGCAGCTCGAGAACCTGACCCAGAACCAGTGCCGCTTCGGGCAGGGGTTCCACCTCGCACGCCCGATGTCCGCCGCCGATCTGACAAGGCTGTTGGCAAGCACCGGCGGCAGGCTGAAACCTGAACCGGCTCTACGCGACTGAGCGTGGAGCTACCATCGTCGAACCGCACGGACGCCGAGGCCCCTCGGGGGAGCATCAGCTTGTCGAGGGTGGCCACTCGTTGGTGGGGGCCCGAGCTGCGCGTTGACTGCAACCCTTCCGCTGGGCTCGTGACAGATCAGCCGTCGTTGTGCTCCACGAACGCACGGACAGCTCGTTCGAGGGCCGGCAGGTCGGTGGTGAGCGTGTCCCAGACGACGTCGTAGTCGACGTCGAAGTAGCGATGGGCAACGCGGTCACGCATGCGAGCGATCTGCGCCCAGGGCACGCCCGGGCCCTGATCGGCGAGGGCTTCGAGGTTCTTCCCCGCCTCGCCGATGTCGGCGATGATCGACTTCGCCGCATGTCGAAGGATGACGTCGCCCTCGAATGCGTCACGGCCTCGTACGACCAGCCGTGCTGCGTCGTCGCAGCGGGCGAGGATGTCGTCGAGGCGGCGGCGTGGGTCGTTCACCGGAGCGGAACAGCCTCGTCGAGGATGTGCCGCATCCGGCCGTGGGCCGACGTCACTACATCGACTTGGCGGTCCAGAGCCTGCGCGAGCTCGTCCTCCATGGCGCCGAGCTCCAGCAGGCCGGTGCCAGGCTCCACCTCCACGAGCAGGTCGACATCCGAGCCGGGACCAGCCTCGCCCCGTGCCACCGATCCGAACACCCGAACGTTGCGCCCTCCGTGCGCCTCGACAATGCGCCCAATCTCGATCGCCCTGGCCCGCAGCTGGGCGAGCGTTGGCGCTGCGAGCGCACGGGGCTGCTGCTCAAGGGAGAGTCGGAGACCGAGATGCGCGGCGACCGCCTCCAAGGTCTTGACGGTCGGGTTGGTGTGTCGACCGGAGAAGAGACGGCGGACCGCTGGCTCGCCGAGGCCAGCGCCGCGGGCGACAGCGGCCTTCGACTCGCCGCGCTCGCGCCGTGCCCGGTCCAGCTCCTCGATGAGACGAGCCGTCGCGGCGTTCGAGGGAACCGGCTTGGAGTCGGTCTCCACAGGCACCGTCAAACCGTACCACGCATGGTACGGCTAGAGTTGGCGGTCCCGCCGTCCTCTGCGCCACAATCGCCCTCTTGGCCGACGTCTCAAGAGTTACCCACTGCCCAGACCCGAGAGCGATCAGAGGCAACTCCGTTGCAGATCGGGACACCGAGGAGCCGTCCTGCGCTTCTCGCCGCCTTTCGCCATGCGTCGACACGCCGAGCTCCGCGACGCGTCGGATCACGCTTCCCTGACCCGTTTGGGTCTGTCCGGCGATGTCCTCGGCGAGCCGCTCGAGCCGGGCGTCGTCGAGCGAGACGACGTCGCCTCGGAACCGCTCAAGATCCTCCGGGTAACGACGCGGTGACAAGCGGGCACCTCAGGCAGCAGAGAGGCCCGCTCCGGATGCTCGGAAAGGGCCTCTCAACTGGGATCACATTGGTGGCGGGGGCAGGATTTGAACCTGCGACCTTTGGGTTATGAGCCCAACGAGCTACCTGACTGCTCCACCCCGCGTCGACTTGGTGTGGAGATATGACCCTACCGGCCGTTGGTCGGGACCGACAACCTGCGGTCCACCGGCGCCGGCGGGCCGGCCGGTACCGTCGGCTGCATGCGCTTCATCTTCCGCCGGCGGCCGCCCGCACCGGAGCCGGCCGGGCTGCCGGCGCTCCGAACCGAGCGGGTGCTGGTGGCGCTGGCCGTGCACTCCCAGCAGCTCGACGACCGGATGGCGCGCATGGAGCAGCGTCTCGAGGAGCTGGCCACCCGTGACGACACGTTCGACCTCCCCACCCAGGACGACCTGCTCGAGGTGCGGCTGCACTCCGCCCGGGTCTCGGCGGAGGTAGCCCGGGTGGCGGTCGAGCTGCAGGCTCGCATCGACGACCTCGCCGTGCAGATGCCGGCGGTGGTGGCCGAGGACCGGGCACAGCGGAGGGCCCGCACGTTCGCCGAGACGATCATCGACCTGAGCGACGCCCTCGACACGGGCCCCGTCGACCTGCGGGAACCCGCCGACGGGTGGGCTGCGACCGCCTGAGCAAATCAGGACGGGCGTGATCAACCCGTGAAGGTGACCCGGCTCGGCACGGGAACCGCCGCCTGCGCCGCTCCCTGGGTGCGGGCCATCACCTCCGCCACGTAGGCGACCGACGTCGTGGCGTCCCGGCTGTCGATGGTGCTCACGACCTTGAAGGTGGCCCGCATCTGCTGCCGGGTCAGGTCGACGATCGTGTAGCCACGGTCGGCGGCGTTGCCGTACTCGACGTAGGGCAGAGCGCTGATGATCGACGAGGCGATGGCCTGCAGGTTCGGATCGAAGCGCGACGACACGGATGTGCCGACCAGCTCGGTGCCGATGCGCGTGGTGGCGACGTCTCCAAGGGTGTCGTGCAGCTGCGCCACGCCCCCGGCGTGGATGTCGCCGGTGACGATGACGGGGTTCGGACGCTGCTTGAGCATCGACCAGACCCGATCCCGCTCCTGCGGATAGCCGTCCCACTGGTCGTTGTTGAACGACGGGCCGAAGGGCAGCGGGGCGAACACGACCTGTTGGCCGACCACGTCCCAGACGGCGTCGGATGCATTCAGGCCCTCTTGCAGCCACCCCCGCTGATCGGCGCCGAGCATCGTGCGGTCCTCACCCGCACGCTCCGGGCAGTCGGCCAGGCCACCACCGCAGGGCGCCGGGTCCCGGTACTGCCGCACGTCGAGCATGTGGAAGGTGGCCAGGTCGCCCCAGGCGAAGCGACGGAAGATCTCGAGGTTGGGTCCGTCGGGCGGGCTCAGCCGCACCGGCAGGTGCTCGAACCAGGCGCGGTAGCCGGCCGCCTGACGGGCGTCGTCGACGACGTTGTAGTTGTTGTCGACCTCGTGGTCGTCCCAGACCGGGATCACCGCCGCGGCATGGTGGGCGGCCTGCAGGTCCGGATCGGTCTTGTAGAGCGCGTAGCGATCTCGATACTGGGCCAGGGTCATGCACTCGTCGGGTCCGTGCGAGCGAGTCGGGCCGCCTTCGGCGTTCTCGTAGATGTAGTCGCCGAGGTGCAGCCACAGGTCGCAGTCCTCCTCGGCCAGCGCCGCCAGGGCCGTGTAGTAGCCGCTGGCGTAGCTCTGGCAGGAGACGAAGCCGAACCGGAGCGCCTGAGGGGAACCGACGGCCAGGGTGCGGGAGCGTCCGACCGGGCTGCCCCAGCCCTCCACCGAGAAGCGGTACCAGTAGCGGGTGTCCGGATCGAGACCGTCCACCTCGACGTGGGCGGTGTGAGCGAGGTCGGCGACGGCGTTCACCACGCCAGTGGCCACGATGGCCGCGAAGGCCTCGTCGGTGGCCACCTCCCAGGTGACCGGGACGGCCTCCGGCGGCATCCCGCCGCCGTTGAGGGGGTCAGGGGCCAGCCGGGTCCAGAGCACGAACCCGTCCGCGGCCGGATCACCGCTGGCCACGCCGAGCGTGAACGGGTCCGCCGGCAGCGGTGCACGCGGGAGAGCGGCCGCCATGGCGGTGGCGCCGAGCCGGAGGGCGGCGACCGTGGCGGCGGCACCGAGGAGCAGGGCTCGTCGTTCGAGGTCGACCATGGCACGCATCCTCGCATGCGGGCGGCGGCTCAAGCGGAGGCGGCGCCCTCACCGGTCGTGGTGGTGGTCGAGGTGGAGCCGGAACCGGTGTCGCCGACGAGGAGTCGCTCGGCCTGGGCCACCTTCGCGGCGGCCTCCTCGTTGCGGTCGGCGTAGGTGCCGAGATCCCCCTCGTCCAGGGCGGCCTGCGCCTCATCAGACAGCTTGGTGGCGTCGGCGAGCAGCGAGGCCACCTGTTCGAGGACGGTTCCCTCCGGAGGAGCTTCGGGGTCGGGTTCCTCTGGGTCAGCGGGATCCGAGGGGTCTCCGGGGTCCGGCTCCTCCTCGAGGGTGGCGGGGGACTCGCCGAAGACCGCCGTCAGTGCCTCCTGGAGCGTCTCCCGGATGGCCACCTCACCCTCGAAGTAGACGATCACCTGCTCGAGGTTCGGGATCTCCGTCTGCTCCGACGTCACATAGAACGGCCGCACGTAGACGAGGCCACCGTCGATGGGGATGGCGGTCAGGCTCCCGAAGGACACCGTCGATCCGCTCCCGGAGAGCAGGGTCTGCTGCCTGGAGACGTCACCGTCGCTCTGGATGTTGCCCTGCACGATGGCCGGGCCGTCCGGGAGGTCGCCACGCGGCATCACGAAGACCTGCAGCTTGCCGTAGTCGTCGCGGTCGCTCTTGCCGACCATGAAGGCGGTCAGGAGCTGGCTGTCATCCTCCCGCGAGGTCGGGACGAACGGACGCAACAAGATGAACTCGGCCTGGTCGGAGCCCGGGAGCTGCGTGAAGAGGTAGTACGGATCGATGCGGGCATCACGGGTGGACACCGTCTCGCCCTGAGCGTTGGTGACGCTGGTGCCCTGACCGGCGCCGGCGGTACCCGGGTCGCGGGCGACGTCCCAGTAGTCGTTGCCCTCGTAGAAGCTCCCCGGCTCCTCTACGTGGTAGCGGGCCCACATGTTCGTCTGCACCCGGAACAGGTCCTCGGGGTAGCGGAGGTGGTCCTTCAGGTCGGCGGGCATGTCCTCGAAGTCGGAGAACAGGTCCGGGAAGGCATCGCGGTAGGCGTCGATGATCGGGTCGTCCACCGGCATGACGTAGAAGTCGACCGTGCCGTTGTAGGCGTCGACCACGGCCTTGACCGAGTTCCGCACGTAGTTGAAGCCGTGGTCGAGCCCCGACCCGTCGGGGAGGGTGCCCACCTCGGCCGTCTCGCCGTAGGGGTAGCGGTTCGTGGTGGTGTAGGCGTCGACGATCCACTGGATGCGTCCGTCGCTGATCACCGGATAGGGGTCGGCGTCGTACTTCAGGAACGGGGCCAGGGCCTGCACCCGCTCCTTGATGTCCCGGATGTAGAGGACCTTGGAGTCGCCGGTGAGCTGATCGGAGATCAGCGGGTTCACGTCGCCGAAGCGCAGCGCAAAGGCCGCCCGCTTGAGTGGGTTGTCGATGGCCACGCCGTCGTCGCCTGCATAGGCGGCGTACTGCGTGCCCTCGTCCTCCTGGAAGCTGATCTCCTGCTGCTTGGTGCCGGTCACCACGTACTCCGACAGGTTCTCTCCGAAGTAGACGGCCGGCTGCGCCAGCTCGAGCTCCGCGACCTCGCTGACGTAGGGCACGTCCTGGGCCACGAAGGCGGGCTCGCCACTGGACTCCTTGGCGTTGGCGGGGGCGACGACGGCGCCGTAGCCGTGGGTGTAGGTGAGGTGCTTGGCCGCCCACGTGTCGCGGGGGACGTTGGCGGTGTTCAGGTCCCGCACCGAGAGCACGACCTGGGTGGGCACGCCGTCGAGCTCGTAGCGGTCGACATCGACGTCGTTGATCCGGTAGTAGTCCCGCACCCGCTGGAGCTGCGGGAACGTCTTGCCGAGCACGGCCGGCGACGGATCCCAGATGCGGATGTTCGACACCGAGGCCTCGTTGGCAGCCAGATCGATCTGATCCTTGTCCGTCTCCAGGTCGAACGGGACCTCCTCGATGTCACCGGGGCTGAGCCCCATCGCCAGCTGCGTCGCCTCGATGTTGCGGGCGATGTAGGGCCGCTCCTTCTCCGGCTCGTTCGGGGTCACCTGCACCCGCTGCACGAACTGCGGGTAGATCGCACCGGCCACCACCGCGATCAGGGCCCAGAGGCCGACGCCGAGGATCGGTAGCGTCCAGCCGCGCCGCCAGATGTTGACGATGAACAGCAGGAAGCTGGCCACCGAGATGAGCAGGAGCAGGTTGATGGCCGGGAGCTGCGCCTTGACGTCGGTGTAGCCAGCGCCGTCGACGAAGCCACGGGACGACACCGTGAGGTCGTAGCGCTGCAGCCAGTACCCCGCTGCCTTCACCAGTGCGATCAGACCGAGGAGCACCGAGAGGTGCGCCTTCACCTGCGGGGTCACCCGGTTGCGCTGGGCGCTGAGGCGGATGCCGCCGTTGAGGTAGTGGGCGACGGCCGTGACGATGATCACGATCAGCAGCGCCGCGAACAGCCAACCGGCCAGGAAGCTCAGGAACGGCAGCCGGAACACGAAGAACCCGATGTCCGTGCCGAACTGCGGGTCCTCAACGCCGAAGCTCTGGCTGTGGGTGAACAGCAGCCAGGAGTTCCACTCGCTCGACACCCCGGCGCCGGCGATGAGCGCCAGCAGGCCGGCCGTCACCCCCCGCACCAGGCCGGTGCGGCCGCCCACGATCTCGTGGTAGCGCTCGATGAACTCCTCCTCCGGCCCGGCGGGGCGGAAGGTCGGGGCCAAGCGGTCGGCGATGACGAGGTTGACCCACATCAAGAGGAAGAACGCACCGGTGAAGATGACGGCCAGGGCCAGCTTGGCGCCGAGCACGCCTCGCCAGACATCCGCGCTGCCCAGTGAGTCGAACCACAGGTAGTCCGTGTAGAACCCGG
>JBDSUN010000052.1:0-5156 GCA_039927735.1 Acidimicrobiales bacterium
CGGTGATCGACGCCATCGCCACCAACCAGCCGGCCAGCCGCACCTACCAGGTGATGACCGCCGTGGCTTACTACGGCGGGCTGCGGCCGTCGGAGGGCGTCATGCTCCGGGCGCGAGCGCTCTACCTGCCGGCACGTGGATGGGGGCGAATCGACGTCACGGAGGCCGATGTCTCCTTCGATGTGTCAGGCGAGCCGAAGACTGGCCCCCGTTCCGTGCCGATCCCGCGCGAGCTCGTAGACCTGCTTCGAGCCTGGGTCGACGAGCACAGCGACCATCCCGAGGACCTCCTGTTCCGCACCCGCACCGGACGGCGTCCGACCTCGTCCAACTGGGCGCGGGCTTTGAAGCGGGCGCTCGCGAAGGTCGGCCGCCCACCGATGCGGATCTACGACTGCCGTCACGCTGCAGCGACGACCTGGCTGCGCGCCGGTGTTCCGCTCGGCGAGGTCGCCAAGCGCATGGGCCACAGCGTCGAAACGCTGGTCTCCACCTACGTGGGCGCACTCGAGGGCGACGAGACGGTCGCCAACGACCGGATCGACGCCGTCCTGACAGGTTCTGAGCCGCCGCCCGCTGGCCGCCGGAGCAAACGCCGGAAAGAAGCCTGAGTGTCAATCGCCGACGCCACTGCGCTCGAGATCGGCCCGGCGCCGCCGAACGGAGGTGCGTTCGGGGTTGTGGTCCGAACCCCACAGGTCTATGTTTATCTACAGATAAAGCGCAGGCCAGTGATGTTCGTCGGTAGGAGCGTGCCATGACCAAGATCCCGGATCCGTTGGAACTGCTCGAAGGTCATCCGTTCGACGACCTCGTTGATCGCGATGAGCGGGCTCGCATCGATGCGCGGGTCGCCCGACTGGTGGCGGCCGACGCCTCGATCAAGGATGTTCGCACTGCGATCGGCGTGGCCCAGTGTGACGTCGCCACGGCGATGGGCGTATCGGCATCCTCGGTCGCCCAGCTCGAGGGCCGCGAGCTCGACAGCATCCAGTTCGGCACGCTCGGTCGCTACTTCGCCGCGCTCGGCTACCGGGTGCACATCGAGCTCGAGCCGATCGACGCCTAGGGCGCTTCGCCGATGACGCTGCGCCACACAGCGTCAAGGATCGGCACGGCGACGTCGTACCAGTCGTTGCCCTGAGCTCCGTCAGGAGCGTTCTTGTCGCCCATCACTGCGAAGACGCAGATCGACTCGTCCTCCGGCATGACGAACAGCGTGCGGATGAACGCTGGCCTGCCCAGGATGTGACTTCGTATCTCACCCGTGAGTGGCGAGAAGCTCGATTGGACGATGCCCCAGCGGACCTGGGGAAGCTCGGCATCCCGCTTCAGCTCGAGCAGGTACTGAAGGTCAGCCGCGACCACCTCGAACATCTCAGCGTCGGTAGCGCGCAGCACCGCGAGGCTGTCCTGGAACATCCGGGTGCGCACCAACCGCATCGCGGGACCCTACCGACAGGGTGCGACACGGTTCTCTGGGTCGTGGAGTGAGCGCCGGGCTGGACGTCGCAACGCGCCACATCCTCGGACGACGCGCGCCGGCGGATCTCACAGCTCGCGGCCGAGTCCGCGGCTGTGGCCTGGCGGTTCGACCTCGAGGGCCTGGAGACGCTGTTGGATGGTGGGCGTCGGATCGAGCTCCCTCTCGATGGTCACGAGGCGACGCTCGAGCTCAGGGTGTTGCCGGAGCCAGTGATCTCGATCCGAGGCTCGGCCGTCGAGATGCCCGACGAAGATCTGGGCCCGGGCGAGGTCAGCCTCGAGCTGCTGCGCGACGGGTGCTGCGATGTCGTTGTAGCGCCGGGTCGCTTCGAACTCGGCGACGGTCCAACGTCGGGCGGTCTTGCGCCAGTGGTGGCGGGTTCGGATGGAGTTGCCATGGCTGGTGGCGAACCCTTCGGCTTGGAGGCGCTGGCGGGCCGCTTCGTGCATGGCGCGAGCGGCATGGCCGACTTCGGTGCCCCGCCAGCGGCCTGTGCCGTAGGGCAGGTCCTTTAGCTCCTGCTGGAGCGACCAGACCCGGCGGCGCGCGTCCGGGAGCCTCCCGGCGGGGTCGGGTGGCGCGAGGGCCTCGAGCTCGGCTCGTTCCTGGCGGAGCCGGTCGTGGTGGGCGGCGATGTCGTGGGTGGGCTGGCCGTGCCGGACGCCGATGGTGGCGGGGGTGTCGTTGATCCAGCGTTGGCGGTTTTCGTGGCCCCAGTCGGTCTGGAGGTCTTCGATGGCTTGGGGGAGGTCGTCGGCGACGGTGTGCAGAGTGGTGCGGTGGCGGGCGCGGCTCATGGCGACGTAGCCGAGCTCGCGGCCGCCGCCGTCGGCGTAGACGTGGGCGCGGTCGTAGGTGGCGCCTTGGGCGCGGTGGATGGTGAGGGCGTAGGCGTGGTCCAGATGGCCCTTGTCCAGGGCTTCGTCGGTTAGCTCGACCCGCCGGCCCTCCTCGGTCCTTGCGGTGATGGCCTGACGCTCGTGGTCGATGGCGGTGATGGTGAGCTGTTGGCTGGTGACGAGCTGTGCCGGGCGGTTCGGGGCGAGGGTGACGACCCGGTCTCCGACGGCGTAGGTGCGGCCGCCGGGGGTGGTGAGGTCGTCGCCGTGGAGGTGGCCGAGGGTGTCGTAGCGGGTGCGGGCGAGGCGGTTGAGGTCGGTGACGTCTTGGCGGCGCCAGGCGAGCAGGGCGGTGCGGTGCCCGGCCTCGATGTCGACAGCCCATTGGTCGACCATGGCGGCGAGGGCGTCCGTGCGGGTGGGGGCGATGGCGGTGCGCCCGGCGCGGGCGTACCAGGCGACACCGGCCGGCACGGACCCTGCTCGCAGCTCACCCAGAGCGGCCCGTTCGACGGGGTCCGTCTGGCGGACGTTTTCTTCGAGGGTGTTGACGATGTCGGGGTGGCGTTCGAGGAGGGCGTCGATGGCGCCGCCGGGGCCGATGGCGGAGAGCTGGCGCTGGTCGCCGACGAGGACGAGCTTGGCCCGGGCCCGTTCGATCCCGACGGCGAGGCGGAGCAGGTCGGCATCGGCGGTCATGGCGGCCTCATCGAGGACCACCACGGTGCGGTGGTCGAGGATGTCGTGGTGGTGGTCGAGGCGCCACAGCAGCGACCGCAGGGTCCCGGAGACGATCCCGGCTTCGGTCTCGAGGGTGCGGGCGGCCTGCCCGCTCGTCGAGGTCCCGAGGACCCGGTAGCCGGCGGTCTCCAGGGTGTCGCGGGCGGTGTCGAGGGCGGTGGTCTTCCCGGCCCCGGCCACCCCGATCACCACGTCGACGGCCCTTCCCGATGAGCACACCGCGTCGATGGCGTCGACCTGCCCGGCGGTGAGGACCCGTCCGAGGCGTTGCTGGGCGCGTCGGATCGCCGCGTCGATCTCGAACCGGTCAACCTGAGGGCCCTTGCGGTCGGCGAGGCGGCTGACGGTCTGGGCGATGGCGTGTTCGGTGGCGAGGACCTCGGCGGTGGCGTAGGCCTGCTCATGCGCCCCGACCAGCCCGATGAGCGGGACCACCGCCTGGGAGCCCAGGACCCGGTCGATGACCGAGTCGAGCTCGGCGGGGTCGTGCCCGTAGAGCCGGGGAGCGAGCTCCGCGATCAGGCGGGTGCGGGTGAACACCTTGTTCCGTCGCATCAGCTCCCCGCCGGCGTCGAGGACCTCGACGGCCAGGGTGTCGATCTCCGTCCCGGTCAGCCCGAGCGGTAGCTGCGGGGTGAGGGTCCGGGCCTGGTCGAGGGCGGCCGCGAGGCGCTCGACGCTCCACCCGACCTCGGTGAGCTCGGCTTGCCAGTGGGGGAGGAGCGCATCTGCGCCGGTGTGGCGCTTGACGCTGCGGGTGTCCCGGGCAGCGACACCACGGGCTCGATACCCCGTGTGGCCGGCTTGGGCGAGGTAGGCGTCGATCTCATCGGCCCGCTTGGAGTACAGGTCACACACGGCCTGGGGGATCCCGGCGATCCGCCAGTGCCGCAGGTTCCCCGACGGCCCCGGGTCCGCCTCGATCCTGAAGCCGAGCTCGACCGCCCGGGCGGCGGAGTGGAAGCGGCCGACCATGGTGGCGGCCTCGACGGTGTCGCGCAGGGCGGCGCTGTCGAGGCCTTTGTGTCCGCCCTTGGTGTCGAGCATCTCCACGAGATTGGCAACGAGCACATGGTCGTGCGGTGAGGGGTCACCGGCCCGGGAGGTTGCGTGCCGGGTGACGGCGTAGGTGAGCCCGGAGGTGGCGGTGCGGACCTGGGCCCGGCCCCGGCGTCCGCCCTGCTCCTGGAACCAACGATCCAGCCAGCCCATCGTCGCGGCGGTTTCGGTGTCGAGGATCGCGTGCATCGCCTCGCACTCACCAACCACCCCGAGCAGGGCGACGCTCTTGTGGGCGCTCACCACCAGCTCGAACCCCGGCCGCCGCGTCGCTACCAGCCGTCGCCCCAGCAGCGGGTCCGTGAACCCGCCCGGCCCGAACGCCGCGGCATACGCGTCGGGCGTGATCTCACCGGCCAGGCCGAGTCGTTCTGCGCCGGACCCGCCCCATCGCAGCGGTGTCTCGCCGCGGCTGCCGTAGTAGTCGAGCGACCGGCCGGGATGGTCATCGCCGCGGCCGACGACGGTCGCCTGGTGGTAGGCGACCTCGTCGACACCCATGCGCCGGAACCACGCCATCAGCGGCCCTCGCTGAGGGCCGTGCTGAGAGTCCGACAACCTTCGGTTGCAATCGTGTTCCTCATCGCTGGTGGTTGTCGCGCCGACCTGAAGGGCATGTCGAGCGCGAATCGATGACCGGACAAGGGCGGTCAATGGCGGCCAGATCAGCAGGAGGATCGAGCGCGCGAGTGATCGGTGGTTGACGCGTATGCGTCAGACCTTTTCGCCATTTCGTGTCGCGATTCGGGTGTCCGAAAGGCTTGTAGAGGGGTGGAGGACCAGCACGGACCCGGCGGCGCACGCCAGGCGAGTGACGGCAACTCCGAGGACAGAACTTGGCCCGTAGCGGGCCTAGTCAGACCACCGACCCAGGAGCCTTCCCATGCCTGAGACGCCCACCCCGACCACCCTTCCCGAGCTGCTCGACATCACCACCGTCGCCGAGCACCTCGGCGTCACTACTCGGCACATCCGCCGGCTCGTCCACGAGAAGCGCATCCCCTACATCAAGTGGGGACACCTCATCCGCT
>JBDSUN010000053.1:0-4475 GCA_039927735.1 Acidimicrobiales bacterium
GGGGGCAGGGGCATGGGCCCGCTGTCTAGCCGACGCCCCCGCTACTGCGAGGCGGCCTCGCGGTAGCGGGTGGTCGAGTGCACCGGATCCTTGTCGAACTGCGGGATGACCTCGCGGCCGAACAGCTCCATCGACTGCACGATGACGTCCGTCGGAAGCGTGTTCGTCGTGGGGCTGAAGGTCAGCTGGTCGAAGCCCTCGTCGGCCCACTTCTGCACGCCCTTGGCACAGTCGTCGGGATCGCCGACCACCACGAAGCCGCCGGCGGCCATCGCTTCGACCTGCTCCGGAGTGGGCTCGGGGATCTTGTTCGGCCACTCGGGGAGGCCGTCTGGCTTCGGGATGTTGTCCAGCCAGTGGAAGGCGAGCGAGGTGTAGTAGTTCATCCCCATGTTGGAGGCGACCTCGAAGGCCTTCTTCCGGTCCTCCATGCAGAGCATGTTGGTGACGCCCATGATGTTGTCGTTGACGTACTGGCCGACGGGCGTGGCGTGGCGGATCTTGTCCTTGTAGCCCGACACGAGCTTGGTGAGCTGGCTCGGGGCTCCGGTGGTGAAGCAGAAGGCGCCGAGGCCGAGCTCGGCCGCCTCGCCGAAGGTGGGGGGCGAGCCGGCCGCGACCCACATGGCCGGATGGGCCGGGCCGTGCGGCTTCGGAAACACCTCCCGCTCGGGGACGCTGAAGTACTTGCCGTCGTAGGCGTACGAACCCTTCTTCCACATCTTCGGGATCTCTTCGATCGTCTCCCGCCACATGGCCTTGGTCTCGGCGATGTCCTCGATGCCGAAGCCGTACACCTCCGTGGTGGAGGACCCTCGCCCAGTGCCGAACTCGAAGCGGTTGTTCGACAGGTGGTCGAGCAGGGCCACGTTCTCGGCGATGCGCACGGGCTTGTTCACCGCCGGCGTGATGTTGAAGATGGCCGAGCCCAGGTGGACGCGGTCAGTGATGGCCGAGCAGTGCCCCAGGAAGGCCTCCGGTCCGGGCATGTGGGAGTACTCGTCCAGGAAGTGGTGCTGTGGGCACCACACGTACTTGAACGCGTTCCGGTCGGCAGCCACGGCGATGTCGACGTTGCGCATGATCCGCTTGTGCTCGGCGTTCGGGTCGATCTCACGCTCGAACTTGGGGACGAACAGCTGGGCGAAGACGCCGAACTCCATGCGATTGCCTCCTGCGACTGGCCGGTGCGAACTAGGTCAACCTAGCACCAAACTAGAACGTGTTCTAGTTTTGCATCTGCGTAGGGGCTGCCCGATGGTGGGACGGCGGACTCCGTTCGCTGCAGCCGGCGGCAGGCAGGATGAGCCTCGAGCGCTTCGTCCCGCGGACGAAGTCCCTGTCGGATCGGTGGTCAGGCGCGATCGGCGCGGCGGGCGCGACGACCCGCGTTGCGGAGTGACAGCTCCGTCGCATCCGGGTCGTCCCCGAACCCGAGGGACATCCGACGGATGCACTCGCGGAAGGTCGGCTCAGCGGGCCGGCCCATCCCCTCGAAGTAGCCCGTCAGCTCGATGCTCATGTGGCCATGGGATAGCGCCCACACGACCTCACCGGCGGTGAAGGGATCGTCCACGGTCCAGCGCCCAGCATCGCAGCAGCGCTCGATGCGCACGAGGAGTGAGCCGAAGGTGCTCGCCGCCGCCTCGAGGTCCTCGGGGTCGCCCCGGCGGAAGGCCATCAGGCCCTCGCCGAACATCACCCGGTAGAGGTGTCGGTCCCGGAGCGCGAACCGCCGGTAGCCCCAGCCCTGGGTCATCCAGTCGGCGACCGGATCGTCCGTGATGGCCGGCTCGTCGAGGGCGGCGCCGAACCGCCGGAACCCCTCGCGCCAGATCTCCGCGAACAGCTCCTCCATGCCGCCGAAGTGGGTGTACACCGCCTGGGTGGACGCCCCGACCTCGCTGGCCAGCCGACGAGCCGTGACCGCCGGGCGGCCCTCGGTGGAGAGCAGGCGGGCGGCCGCCTCCACGAGTTGCAGGCGCGCATGGGGATCAGGCGGTCGTGGGCTCATAGGAACTCGTTGACGACAATACACAACAGCGTTATACATGACAGCGTCATCTATCGCCGGGAGGCATCATGACCGTCGTCGAGAACAAGTGGCTGGAAGGCCCGTACGCCCCGATCGAAGGCGATGTCACCGCCACCGAGCTGGAGGTGATCGGCACCCTTCCCGACGAGCTCACCGGTCGGTACCTGCGCAACGGGCCCAACCCCATCACCGCAGTCGACCGTGCCACCCACCACTGGTTCGTCGGGGACGCCATGGTCCATGGGGTGAGGCTCGGCGAGGGCCGGGCGGACTGGTATCGCGCTCGCATGGTGCGCTCCACCAGCGTAAGCGAGGCACTGGGCGAGCCCGCAGTTCCCGGCGAGCGCCACGGCGGCATGGAGACCGCCAACACCAACGTCATCGGGCTCGACGGCCGCACCTTCGCCATCGTGGAAGCGGGCGCCCGCCCCGTCGAGCTGTCCTACGAGCTCGACACGATCCGCCACACCGATCTCGACGGCGGCCTGCCGCACGGCTACACCGCCCACCCCAAGGTAGACCCGGTCACCGGCGACCGTCACGCCGTCTCCTACCACTGGGGCATCCCCCACCTCGAGTACTCGGTGATCGGCGCCGACGGCATCGTGAAGCAGGTGTCGCCCGTCGAGGTCGAGGGCGGCCCGATGGTGCACGACTGCTCGATCACCGAGCACTGGGCGGTCGTCTACGACCTGCCGGTCACCTTCGACCTCGACGTCGCCATGACGGGTGCCGGGTTCCCCTACAAGTGGGCCCCGGACCGCCCGGCCCGCCTCGGCCTCATCCCCCTCGGTGGCTCCGGAAGCGACGTGCGCTGGTTCGACGTCGCACCCAGCTACGTCTTCCACGCCCTCAACGCCCACGACGACGGCGACACGGTCGTGATCGACGTGGTCCGCTACGAGCGCATGTTCGACCAGCGGCCGCTGGGGCCAGACGACTCTGTCCCCCTCCTGTGGCGCTGGACGATCGACACCGTCGCCGGCACGGTCCGCGAGGAGCAGCTCGGTGACCAGCCGCTGGAGTTCCCCCGTGTCGACGAGCGCCTCGTAGGCCGGGCCCACCGCTGGGGCTACGGCTCCGGGATCCGCCGCCAGGAGCTCGACAACGGCTTCGGCGGCGAGCTCATCCGCATCGACGGGAAGTCGGGCGAGATGACCTGCGTCGACCTCGGCGACGGTCGCACCGGCGGCGAGTGGGTGATGGTGCCAAGACACGGCGCCGCCGCCGAGGACGACGGCTGGCTGATGACCCTGGTCCACGACGCCGCCACCGATCGCGCCGAGCTCCTCGTGCTCCCCGCCGCCGACCCGGGCGACGGCCCCGTCGCCCGGGTGCTGCTGCCCAACCGGGTGCCGCTGGGCTTCCACGGCAACTGGATCCCCGACCCGGCCTGACGACGAGGTGAGGCGTGAGGGCTATCGCTCCCAGTGGCGGTGCCAGCCCATGGCCTCGATGAGGGACGCCGCGAACGCTTTGGGCTTGCCTCCGGCGACCACCCCGGCCCCCTCGATGCCCAGCGGCGCCAGGACGCCGGCGGCATCGCCCCACGCACCGATGACCTTGTGGTGGCGAAAGGCCTCCTGCAGCATGAGAGCCGCTTTCTCGTGGTCCGCCACCCCCGCCGCCCCACCAGCGACGACGACGGCGTCGTAGACCACCGAGTCGGAGTTGAACAGGGTGGCGTCGCCCATCAGCGCCTTGCCGGTGCTGCCCTCCACCTCGCCACCGCGCGGTGCGATCACGTGGAGGGCCGCCCCCGCCTTGCCGAGGGCGGCGCGCACGGCGCTGACCCCGGCGAGGTCGGCGCCGTCGGCCACCAGGACGCCGACGACCCGTCCGGTGACCGGCCCCGGCTCGGTCGGGATCAACGACAGAGCCGCAGACCGCTCGCCCGAGGCGTCGGGCGACCCGGCCGGTGCCGCCTCGCCCAGGTTGGCGGCCACCCGCTCGCACAGGTCGGCGTGCACGTTGGCGAGGTTGGCGAGCATGCGCCCGGCGATCACCGGGTCTCCGACCTTGGAGAGCTCGAAGGAGAAGGCGCCGACCTCGTGCTCCTTCTCGACGTCGGTGAGGCTGGTCCAGAAGAGGGTGGCCTGCGAGTAGTGGTCGTCGAAGGACTGGGCCCGTCGGCGTTCCTTGACGCCGTCCACCGGTTGCGGCACGTGGACGTAGCCGGCGTCACCCGTCGCAAACGGGCAGCCGCCGCCCACGCTGTTGGGCGAGTAAGGGGCGCGCCCCTCGTGCACCGCGTGCTGACCGAAGCCGTCCCGCTGGTTGTTGTTCACCGGCGCCACCGGGCGGTTGATCGGGAGCTGGACGAAGTTCGGCCCGCCGAGCCGGGTGAGCTGCGTGTCCAGGTAGGAGAACAGTCGGGCGTGCAGGAGCGGGTCGTCGGTGAGGTCGATGCCCGGCGGGAGGTGGCCGGGGTGGAAGGCCA
>JBDSUN010000054.1:0-6011 GCA_039927735.1 Acidimicrobiales bacterium
CGGCGTCGGCACCATGATCACCCCCGACGGAACGAGATGACGCCGCACGCCGCCGCCATGGGCGCCCCCCCACTGGAGCACTGCCCGCTGATGCCCACCTACGGGCCGCCGGCGCTGCAGCTCGTGCGGGGCGAGGGCGCCTGGCTGTGGGACCGGGACGACAAGCGCTACCTGGACCTCCTCGCCGGGCTGGCGGTCACCAGCCTCGGCCACAGCCATCCCGCCGTCGCCGTCGCCCTCCACGAGCAATCCCAGACGCTGCTCCACGTCTCCAACCTGTTCGGCACGGAGCCCGGCTGGCACGTGGCTCAGACCCTCGACCGCCTGCTCGGCGTCGGTCAGCCCAGCTGGCCTGCGGGGGGTGGCATGCGAGGTCAGGTGTTCTTCGCCAACTCTGGCGCCGAGGCCAACGAGTGCGCCCTGAAGCTGGCCCGACGCTTCGGCGGTCGGGGACGACACGTCGTGGTGAGCGCCTTCGGCTCCTTCCACGGGCGAACCCTGGCCACCCTGCACGCCACCGGCCAACCGGCCAAGCACGAGGTGTTCCAGCCGCTGCCCGAGGGGTTCCGTCACGTGGCCTGGCAGGACCTCGAGGCGCTGGAGGCGGCCCTCGATCCCGCGGTGGCCGCGGTGCTCCTCGAGCCCGTCCAGGGCGAAGGCGGCGTGAACCCCGCCACCGCGGAGTACTTCCAGGGGGTGCGGCGGTTGTGCGATGAACGCGGCATCCTCTTCATGGTGGACGAGGTGCAGACGGGCCTCGGCCGCTGCGGCGCCTGGTTCGCCCATCAGCGCCTCGGTGTGGAGCCCGACGTCGTCACCATCGCCAAGGCCCTCGGCAACGGGGTCCCCATCGGGGCCTGCTGGGCCCGCACCGAGGTGGCGGCCGCCTTCGAGCCGGGCGACCACGCCACCACCTACGGGGGCCAGCCGCTCGCCACGGCCGCCGCCCGGGCGGTGCTGGCCGTCATGGAGGCCGAGGACGTGCCGGCTCGGGCCGAGCGAGCGGGGGAGCGGCTCACCACAGGGGCGCTGGCCCTGCCGGGCGTGGCGGCGGTGCGTGGCCTCGGCCTGCTGCTGGCCATCGAGCTCGACGGCCAAGACGCCAAGGCGGTCGCCGCCCGCCTCCTCGAGCTCGGTGCCATCGTCAACGCCATCACCCCTACGGCCCTGCGCCTCGCCCCCTCCCTCCTGATCACCGACGACGAGATCGACCACGGCCTTGCCCTCCTCGCCCAGGCACTGACGTGATCCGGCACGTCCTCGAGCTCGATGACCTGAACGCACAGGAGCTCGTGCGCGTCCTCGACCTGGCCGACGACACCGCCCGCCCGCCCGTGCTGGCCGGCCAGACGGTGGGCCTCTACTTCGAGAAGCCCTCGCTGCGCACCCGACACTCCTCCGAGGTGGCCGTCGTCCAGCTCGGCGGCCATCCCGTCACCTTCCGCCGGGACGAGGTCGGCGCCGGCGAGCGGGAGCCGATGGCCGACATCGCCCGGGTGCTCTCCGGCTACCACGCCGCCATCGGCGCGCGCGTGTTCGACCACGCCACGCTGGAGCACCTCGCGGGGGCGTCGTCGATCCCGGTGGTGAACCTGCTCTCGGACACCGGACATCCGTGCCAGTCGCTGGCCGACCTGCTGACGATGCGCCAGGAGTGGGGGAGCCTGGAGGGCCGAACCGTCGCCTGGATCGGCGACTACAACAACGTGGCCCGCAGCCTGGCCCTCGGGGCCGCCCTCAGCGGGATGCAGCTCCGCATCGCCAGCCCCGCCGGCTTCGGGCCGACCGACGCCGACATCGACCGACTGGTGCTGGCCGGCCTCCGAGGTGCACCCGAGGTGTTCGACCGCGCCGCCGAGGCGGTGCGGGATGCCGACGCCGTCCACACCGACGTGTGGGCGTCCATGGGCCAAGAGGACCAAGCCGAGGCCCGCAACCGCGCCTTCGAGGGCTTCCAGGTGGACGACGCCGTGATGGCGGCGGCGCCGGAGCACTCCGTGTTCATGCACTGCCTGCCTGCCCATCGGGGCGAGGAGGTGGCGGCCTCGGTGGTCGACGGACCGCAGAGCCGGGTGTTTCCGCAGGCCCACAACCGCCTCCACGCCTTCCGGGGTCTCCTCCGGTTCGTGCTCGGAGAGGCCGCCGGATGAGCACCAAGCCGCAGCGCCAGCACCGCATCGCCCGGCTCCTGTCCGAGCAGGCGGTCACCAGCCAGGCCCACCTGGTCGAGCTGTTGGGAGCAGAGGGCGTGAGCGCCACCCAGGCCACCGTGTCCCGCGACCTGGAGGGCCTTGGTGCCATCAAGGTGCGGGTGGCGGGGGGCGACACGGTCTATGCCATCCCCGAGCTCCCCACTGAGCGGCGCGCCCCCGAGGATCACCTGCGCCGCGTCTTCGGCGACTGGGTGGTGGAGGTCAACCTCTCCGGCAACCTCGTCGTGCTCCGCACCCCGCCCGGCTCGGCCCACGTGGTCGGCTCCGCCCTCGATCGCTCCGGGCTGCCGGGCGTGCTCGGCACCGTGGCCGGGGACGACACCCTCATCGTGGTCGTCAGCGAGGGCGCCGGCGGCGCCACCATCGCCCGCCGGCTCTCCGAGCTGGCAGGGCTGTCCTGATGCCCGCTCCGGGCGTCGCTTCGCTCCTGCCTCCGCAGGTGCCTCCCGGCGACCGGCAAAGCCGGCTCGCCTTCGGCGCTTCTGCCTGCATCCTCTGACATCTACGGAAGGAACCACCATGCCCAAGCGCGTCGTCCTCGCCTACAGCGGCGGCCTCGACACGTCCGTCGCCGTCCGTTGGATGATCGACGAGATGGGTGTCGAGGTGATCGCCCTCGCCGTCGACGTCGGCCAGGCGGGCGAGGACTACGACGGGGTCAAGGAGCGGGCTAGAGCCGCCGGCGCCATCGAAGCCATCGTGGTGGACGCCAAGGAGGAGTACGCGGCGGAGTACTGCGCCCCCGCCCTGGCCGCCAACGCCCTCTACGAGAACCGCTACCCGCTGGTGTCCGCCCTGTCCCGGCCGGTCATCGTGAAGCACCTGGTGGAGGCAGCCAAGTTCCACGGGGCCGATGCCGTCGCCCACGGGTGCACCGGCAAGGGCAACGACCAGGTGCGCTTCGAGGTGTCCACCCGGGCCCTCAACCCCGACCTCGAGGTGATCGCTCCGGTGCGCTCCTGGGGGATGACCCGCGAGGAGAGCATCCTCTACGCGTACGACCACGACATCCCGATCATGGCGACGAAGGAGAAGGTGTACTCCATCGACGACAACATCTGGGGCCGGGCCATCGAGTGCGGCGAGATGGAGGACCCGTGGAACCGGCCGCCGCCCGGCGTGTGGCTGCTGACCAAGCCCACCGCCGTCGAGCCCGTCGACGTGGTGGTCGGCTTCGAAGCCGGCGTGCCGGTGACCCTCGACGGCGAGCCGCTCAGCGTCCTCGGCGTCGTGCAGCGCCTCAACGACCTGGTGGGCTCCTACGGCTGGGGCCGCCTCGACATGGTGGAGAACCGTCGGGTAGGCATCAAGAGCCGGGAGACATACGAGTGCCCGGCCAGCCTGGCCCTGATCCTGGCCCATCGCGACCTGGAGGGCATCTGCCTGGAGCGCGACCTGCAGCGCGAGAAGGCCCGCCTCGAGCCGCGCTACGCCGAGCTCGTCTACGACGGCCTGTGGTTCAGCCCGCTGAAGCAGGCCCTCGATGCCTTCATGGTCGAGAGCCAGCGCTACGTGACCGGGGAGGTCCGGCTCCACCTCTCGCCGGGATCGTGCGAGGTCACCGGCCGTCGCAGCCCCCACAGCCTCTACGACCACGGGCTGGCCACCTACGACGCCGGTGACAGCTTCCACCACGAGGACTCGGCTGGCTTCGTCCGGCTCTGGGGGCTCTCGGTGGAGACCTGGGCGGGCACCCAAGGTCACCTCGGCCAGCCCGGGCACCCGCAGTAGATGTCCACCCTCTGGCACGGCCGCTTCGAAGGGGGTCCGGCGGACGAGCTCCTCGCCTACACGGAGAGCCTGCCGTTCGATCGACGCCTCGCCACCGACGACATCGCCGGTTCGCGTGCCCACGTGCGGGGCCTGGTGCGAGCCGGGGTGCTGACCGATGCCGAGTGCGGCGCGGTGCTCGTCGCGCTCGATCAGGTCGAGGCCGAGCTGGGGCCGGGGTCCTTCGCCTTCGTGCCGTCCGATGAGGACATCCACACCGCAGTGGAGCGACGGGTCACGGAGCTGGCCGGCGCGGCGGGGGCCAAGCTGCACACCGGGCGCAGCCGCAACGACCAGATCGCCACCGACCTGCGCCTCTACGCCAAGCGGATGCTGCTGGCGGTGGCCGATCGCGTGCTCGCTCTTCAGGAGGTGCTCCTCGGCAGAGCGGTGGAGGCCGGCGAGACCTACCTTCCGGGATACACGCACCTGCAGCGGGCCCAACCGGTCACCCTGGCCCATCACCTGCTGGCCCACGGATGGGCCCTCTCGCGCGATGTCGATCGCTTGCTCGACTGCCATCGTCGCACCGACGTGTCGCCGCTGGGGGCGGGCGCTCTGGCGGGCTCCTCGATCCCGCTCGACCCCGACGGCGTGGCCGCGGACCTCGGGTTCGCAGCCCGCTTCGAGAACAGCCTCGATGCCGTGTCGGATCGGGACTTCGTGGCCGAGGCGCTCTTCACCCTCACGATGGTGGGCCTTCACCTCTCCCGCATCGGCGAGGAGGTGGTGCTCTGGACCACCGACGAGTTCGGGTTCGCCCGCCTCGACGATGCCTACAGCACCGGGAGCTCGATGCTCCCGCAGAAGAAGAACCCGGACATCGCCGAGCTGGCGCGCGGCAAGGCGGGCCGCCTGATCGGCGACCTCACCGGCCTCCTGGCCACCCTCAAGGGACTTCCCCTCGCCTACAACCGGGACCTCCAGGAGGACAAGGAGCCCCTGTTCGACGCCGTCGACCAGGTCTCGCTCGGGCTGGCCGCCATGGCCGGTCTCCTGCGCACGCTCCGGTTCGACGGGGAGCGGATGCAAGCGGCGGCCGACTCCCCGTACAGCGCCGCCACCGACCTGGCCGAGCAGCTGGTGCGCGCCGGCACTCCGTTCCGCGATGCCCACGCCATCGTGGGTGCCCTCGTGCGGGAGTCGCTCGAGAGCGGCCTGCCCCTCGGCGACCTGGTCACCGCCCACCCCGCGTTCACTGCCGGCGACCGCGACCTGCTCCAGCCGGGCAGGGCCGTACGCAACCGCACCACCCCCGGTGGCGGGGGCCCGGCCGCGGTGGCCGTCCAGCTGGAGCGCTTCCGATCGCGGCTCGACGCCGACCGCCGACGGATCGGCCCCTGATGGCCTACCGCCACCTCGTCCGCCCCCGCTACGGCGAGATCGACATGCAGCAGGTGGTGTTCAACGCCCACTACCTCGCCTACTGCGACGACGCCGCTGACCTGTGGTTCCGAGCCATCGACGCCGACCTCGAAGGCGGCGGGTGGGACGTCATGGTCAAGAAGGTCGTCGTCACCTGGAGCGGCGCCGCTCGCCTTCACGACGAGCTGGCCATCGACCTCACGGTGCCCCGCTGGGGCGACACGAGCTTCGACGTCCGGTTCGTGGGGACGGTGGCGGACGCGCCGATCTTCGAGGCCGACATCACCTACGTGGCCGTGCGGACCGGGACCACCAAGACGCGGCGCGTGCCGGACTCGTTCCGCGCCGCCGCCTCCTGATGGCCCGACGTCGCCGGCTGGGTCGATCCTTCTACCGGAGAGACCCTCGGGTGGTGGCGCCAGAGCTGCTCGGCAAGCTCCTGGTCCACAACGGCATGGCGGCTCGCATCGTGGAGGCGGAGGCCTACTGCGGCGCCGAGGACCCGGGCAGCCACGCCTACCGGGGCATGACGCTCCGCAACGCCACCATGTTCGGTCCGCCCGGACGGCTCTACGTCTACTTCACCTATGGCATGTACTGGTGTGCCAACGCCGTGTGCGGAGACGACGGCGAGGGCGTGGCCGTGCTGCTCCGCGCCGCCGA
>JBDSUN010000055.1:0-6831 GCA_039927735.1 Acidimicrobiales bacterium
CGCCCCGACCACGACCACGACCAGCACCACGACCACGACGATTCCGCCCACCACGACGGTGCCGGTGCCGGTTGCGCCCCTCACGGGGCTCGTCGCCGACGCCGGGCTCATCGGGCGGCCTGCGCTCCTGGTCAAGATCGACAACGGTGATCCGAAGGCCCGGCCTCAGGTGGGCATCAACGAGGCCGACGTCGTGTTCGAGGAGCGGGTGGAGGGCAGCGTCACCCGCCTGCTGGCGGTGTTCCACTCACTGGACTCCGTGCCCGTGGGGCCGGTGCGGTCGGCCCGCAGCTCTGACATCGCCATCGTCTCGGCCCTCAACCGCCCGTACTTCGCGTGGAGCGGCGCCAACGCGACCTTCGCCGGACGCATCCGGGCCTCCAACGTGGCCGACGTGGGCTACGACGCCCAGCCCGGGGAGTACTTCCGCGAGTCATCCCGCAGTGCGCCCCAGAACCTGATGCTGAAGTCCACCGCCACCGTCATGACCTTCCCCAACGAGGGGTCCGCCCCGCCGCCGGCGCTGTTCACGTACCGGGCCGCCGGCGCCACGAACGCCCACCTAGAACCCGCCGGCGGCGTCAACGTCACCTACGGGGGCAGCGCCGGCAGCGCCCCGGTCGACTACCGCTGGAACGGCGCCACCTGGGACCGGTTCCAGAAGGGCACCCCGCACGTGGACACCGCCGGTCGCCAGGTGTCGCCCGACAACGTCATCGTCCAGTTCGTGAACTACGCACCCTCCGACGTGACCGACCAGTTCGGGGTACCCATCCCCGAGGCCCAGCTGGTGGGCGAGGGTGACGTGTGGGTGCTCACCGGCGGCGGCCTGGTGCAGGGGCGCTGGCGCAAGGTGGCCCTCGAGGCCGTCACCGAGTACCTCGACGTCGACGGCAACCCGATCCCGCTCACGCCGGGTCGGACCTGGGTCGCGCTGCCCTCGCCGGGCGGGGCGACGCGCCTGTAGCCCGCCGATACGCCTTCGGAGATCGCCAGGGGGAGCGGTACGCTCGGCGGCATGGCCGACGCCGCTCCGCGACCGCTCACCCACGACACCGGCACCACTCGCGTGAAGCGAGGGTTGGCCGAGATGCTGAAGGGCGGCGTGATCATGGACGTCGTGGATGCCGACCAGGCCCGTGTGGCAGAGGACGCCGGCGCGGTGGCGGTGATGGCGCTGGAGCGGGTGCCCTCCGACATCCGGCGCGACGGCGGCGTGGCCCGCATGTCCGATCCGGAGATGATCGAGGGCATCAAGGAGGTCGTCACCATCCCGGTGATGGCCAAGGCCCGCATCGGTCACTTCGTGGAGGCCCAGGTGCTCGAGGCCCTCGGCGTCGACTACGTCGACGAGTCCGAGGTGCTGACGCCGGCCGACGAAGCGCACCACATCGACAAGTGGGCCTTCACCGTGCCCTTCGTCTGCGGCGCCACCAACCTCGGCGAGGCCCTGCGTCGCATCAGCGAGGGCGCCGCCATGCTGCGCTCCAAGGGCGAGGCCGGCACCGGCAACGTGGTGGAGGCCGTCCGCCACCTGCGCTCGATCCTCGGCGATGTCCGCCGGATCACCCAGGCCGACTCCGCCGAGCTGTACGACTGGGCCAAGCGGCTGCAGGCTCCTGTCGGGCTGGTGCAGGAGCTGGCCGAGACCGGTGAGCTGCCCGTGCCGCTGTTCTGCGCTGGCGGCCTCGCCACCCCGGCCGACGCCGCCCTCGTCATGCAGCTGGGTGCCCAGTCGGTGTTCGTGGGATCGGGCATCTTCAAGTCCGATGATCCGGCTCGCCGGGCCAAGGCCATCGTCGAGGCCACCACCCACTTCAACGACCCGGCCATCGTGGCCAAGGTGTCGCGTGGTCTCGGCCGGGCCATGCCCGGCCTCGAGATCGACGGCCTGGAGACCACGTTCGCCCAGCGGGGCTGGTAGGCCGGTCCGCCCGGGTCGTACGATCCTCGATGATGCTGACAGCGAGGCCCCCAGGTGAAGGTGGGCGTCCTCGCGCTCCAAGGTGCCTTCGCGGTGCACGCGCGGGCGTTGCGCACCCTCGGGGCTGAACCTCGGGAGGTCCGCACGCCCCCGGAGCTGCGAGACGTGGAGGCTCTCATCCTCCCCGGCGGCGAGAGCACGACGATGGCGATGCTGCTCGACTCCGCCGGCCTCGTCGAGCCGCTGGGTGAGCGGCTGGCCCAGGGCATGCCGGCGCTCGGCACCTGTGCGGGGATGATCCTGCTCGGCACCGAGATCCTCGACGGCCGGGCCGACCAGGCGCAGGGCTTCGGCGCGGTCGACATCTCCGTGCGACGGAACGCCTTCGGGCGCCAGGTGGACTCCTTCGAGGCCGATCTCGAGCTGGCCGGGCTGTCGGGCGGGTCCTTCCGGGCGGTGTTCATCCGGGCCCCCTTCGTCGAGCGGGCCGGCCCGGCGGTCGAGGTGCTGGCCACCGTCGCAGGCCACCCCGTGCTGTGCCGGCAGGGGGCTGTCACGGTCACGGCCTTCCACCCTGAGCTCTCAGACGACCTCCGTCTCCACGATCACTTCCTCAGCACCCTCTAGGAGCACCATGTCCGGCCATTCCAAGTGGGCGACCATCAAGCACAAGAAGGGGGCCGCCGACGCGGCCCGGGGAAAGCTCTTCGCCAAGCTGATCCGCCAGGTGGAGGTGGCGGCGCGCGAGGGCGGTGGTGACCCGGACATGAACCCGACGCTGCGGACCATGTTCCAGAAGGCGCGCGATTCCTCCGTGCCCATCGACACCATCGAGCGGGCCATCAAGCGAGGCACGGGCGACCTCGAGGGCGTGATCTACGAGTCGATCACCTACGAGGGCTACGCCCCCGGCGGCGTGGCGGTCCTCGTCGACGTCCTCACCGACAACCGCAACCGCACCGGTGCGGAGATCCGCAGCCTCTTCACCAAGCTGGGAGGGTCCATGGCAGAGCCGGGCGCGGTGGCCTGGCAGTTCGAGCGCAAGGGCAGCCTGCTGGCCGACCGGGGCGCCGAGGAGGACGAGCTGATGCTGATGGCGCTGGACGCCGGCGCCGAGGACCTGGCCGACGACGGCGAGGCCTGGCGCATCACCACCCCCCCCACCAAGCTGCACGCCGTGCGCACGGCGCTGGAGGAGGGAGGCGTGACGGTGGCCAGCTCCGAGCTCACCATGGTGCCGACCGCCACCATCGAGATCGACAGCGTGGAGGCGGCCAAGAAGGTGCTCCGGATGATGGAGGCGCTGGACGACAACGACGACGTGCAGGACGTCTACGCCAACTTCGACATCTCCGATGCCCTCCTCGAAGGGATCGAGGCCTGATGGCCGTCGAGGTGGGCAAGCCCGCCCCCGACTTCACCCTCCCGGGCAGCGACAACACCGACAACGGTCGGCGTGACTACTCCTTGGCGGAGTTCCGAGGTCAGGCGGTCGTGCTCGTCTTCTATCCCGGCGACAGCACGCCCGTCTGCACCCGGCAGCTCAACGCCTACACGGAGGACATCGAGTCCTTCACCGGGGCCGGCGCCCAGGTCCTGGCCGTCAGTCTCCAGTCGGTGGCCAGCCATGACGAGTTCTCCTGCAAGCAGGGCGGCTTCGGCTTTCCGCTGCTGGCCGACACCGACAAGCAGGTGGGGGAGGCCTACGGCATCCTCGGCCCGCTCGGCTTCTACCGTCGCTCGGCCTTCGTCGTGGACGCCACGGGGATCGTCCGCTACGCCCACAAGGCCGTGGCCGGGCTCACCTTCCGGTCCACCGACGAGCTCGTCAAGGCGGTCAAGGCCGCCTCGTAGTCACTGCTCGTCGGCGACGCCGAGGAGGCGACCTCGGGTGACGACCCGGACCCCACGCCAGAGGCCGATCACGGCGAGGACCCAGGCCACTGCGCCGATGTACCACCCGAGGGCGTCACCGCCGTACAGGCTTCCGGTGGCCTGGCTGTAGGCCACCATGATCAGCGGGAGGCTGACGAGGGCAGATGCCTGCTGGGCGGCCGCGGTGCTCTTCACCTTGGCGGAGAGCCTCAGGACGAGGGAGAGCGTGAGGGCGAGGAACGGCGGCACCACCCAGAGCATCAGGATCCACCACTGGCGGGTGGGGAAGAACCAGCCGCCCACTTCGGGGCCGACGATCGTGTTGACGATGAGGGAGTAGATCCCGAAGCCCACGATGGTCGTCAGGTAGCCGGGGATGAGGCTGGCCAGCAGCTTGCCGAGGAAGATCTCCCGGATGCCGGCGGGGGAGTGGGCGAGGAACTCGCCAGTGCCCCGCTCGCGCTCCCCCACGATGGTGGCGGCACCCACGGCCGTGGAGATGGTGATGGGCACGACCACGGCGACGGGTGCGAAGAGGTACACCGCCAACGCGTAGCCGGCTCGGGCGGTCTCGGTGTCGCCCTGGATCTGATCCTGGGCCCTCTCGGGCAGGACCTCCAGGGCCTGCGAGAGCTGGCTGACGGCGTTGACGTCACCGAGCTGGGTGATGGTGAACAGCAGCACCGTCGGCACGAACACGAAGAAGATGGCGCCGAGGATGAGCATCGGGATCCAGTAGTCGCGGGCCTGGGCAAGCTGCTTGAGGTCGGTGCGGGCGACCGTGCGAATGTGACCCCACTGCAGGGGTCGACGGACCCGATCGGCGACGGCGGTGGCCATCAGACCGCGCTCCCGGCCACTGCGCCTAGCCGACTGTGGCCCGACGCCTGGCGCACGGCGAAGTAGAGGTCCTCCAGCGTGGGCTCGTGCGGTTCCACCCTCGTCACCCGGGCGCCCGCCGCCGTGAGGGCGGCGACGAGGTCCGGCACCCGCTCGGGGCCGTCGAGCCGCACGACGGCGATGAGACCCGTGCGGTCGTACCCGACCACGCCCGGGTGGTCGCGCAGCGCGTCCAGCGCGGCGGGGTCATCGGCGCCCAGGCGCACCAGCGCGTCGGGCCAGTAGCGCTGCGTGAGCTCGTCCGGGGAGCCTTCGACGAGGTTGGTGCCGTCCTGGAGGATGACGACCTGGTCGGCCAGCCCCTCCGCCTCGAGCAGCAGGTGCGTGCACATGACCACCGTGGAGCCGTCACCGGTCATCTCCCTGATGAGCTCGAGGACGGCGTGGGACGACTCGGGATCGAGGCCCGACGTCGGCTCGTCGTAGAGGAGGAGGTCGGGCCGGTGCAGGACGCTTCGGGACAGCGCCAGTCGCGTCTTCATGCCGGTGGAGTAGCCACCCACCTGGTCGTGCAGGGAGGCCTCGATCCCGAACCGGGCGGCAGCCTCGACGATCCCGGCGTCCACCATCGAGCCGCGACCGAGCCCGTAGAGCTCGGCGGAGTACCGCAGGTTGTCGAGCCCCGAGAGGCGGTCGTACAGCGCCGGCTTGGCCGACACCACCCCGCAGCGCGCCCGGACCTCGTCGCCGTGCTGGGCGGGGTCCAGACCGAAGACGGTGACCGATCCGGACTCGGGCGTGAAGGCGCCCGTGATGGTGCGGATGGCGGTGGTCTTGCCGGCGCCGTTCGGGCCGAGCAGCACGGTGATCTGGCCGCCGGGAACCCGGAGCGCCAAGCCATCGAGAGCACGGTTGGTGCCAAAGGTCTTGACCACCCCATCGAGGACGATCGTGGGGGCCGGCCCGTTCATCGGGGCGACGGTACCGTCGGGCAGGCTCGTGATCGTGGTCACGCAGCAGTGTCGGCCCTCGGGCTGGGCTGCTTGAGCCGACCTGATCCACCCCGGACGGGTGGCCACCAGGTACGGTCGAACGCGTGTACGTCCTCGGCATCGACCCCGGGCTGTCCCGCTGCGGGTACGGCGTGGTGCACCAGGTGGCGTCCGGCCCCACCCAGGCTGTCGCCGTCGGCGTGCTGCGCACGGAGCCGTCGCAGCCGACACCGGAGCGGTTGGCCGAGATCCAGGTCGACCTCCGGGCGCTGCTCCGGGAGCACCGGCCGTCGGTGGTGGCCATCGAACGGGTGCTGTTCCAGGTGAACGTGCGCACCGCCATCCCGGTGGCCCAGGCGGCCGGCATCGCCATGGCCGAGGCGGTGACGGCCGGGTGCGAGGTGGTGGAGTACTCCCCGAACGAGGTGAAGCTGGCGGTGGCCGGCGCAGGCGGCGCCTCCAAGGACCAGATGGAGCGGATGGTGCAGACCCTGCTGGGGATCGCCCAGCCCCTCCGTCCAGTCGATGCTGCCGACGCCGTGGCGCTGGCCCTCTGCCACCTTGCCCATGCTCCGATGCGGGCGCGGGTGGCCCGGGCGGTGGCGCCATGATCGGATCGCTGCGCGGCACCCTGCTGGATCGGGGAGACGCCGAGGTCACCATCGAGGTGGCGGGCGTCGGCTACCGGGTGTTGGTGAGCCCCACCACGACCATCTCCCTGGGCGAGGTGGGCCATGAGGTCTTCTGCTGGGCGCACCACCACCAGCGCGAGGACGCCGTCACCCTCTACGGCTTTGCCACCAAGGACGAGCGCGGTTGCTTCGAGGCACTGCTCGGCGCCCATGGGGTCGGTCCTGCGCTGGCGTTGGCCATCCTCTCCGTCCACTCGCCGATCGCTCTGGCCCGCGTCGTCGCCGAGGACGACGTCGGCGCCCTCTGCTTGGTGCCCGGCGTCGGCAAGAAGACGGCCCAACGCCTGCTCATCGACCTCAAGTCCCGCCTCTCGGTCCCCGACCTCGGCGACGCCCCGACGGCCAGCAACCGCGCCGGCTCGGTGCCGGGCCCCGTCACCGCACGCAGTGATGTCCGCATCGCCCTGCTCGGGCTCGGCTACACCGATGGTGAGGTGCGCGAGGTCATGGCCGACCTGCCCGACGACGGCGACGCCGGGGGCCTGCTGCGTGACGCCCTCCAACGCCT
>JBDSUN010000056.1:0-2529 GCA_039927735.1 Acidimicrobiales bacterium
GCGGGGTGGTGGTCGTGCTGCCGGGGCCGCCCGTGGTGGTGGTGGTGGTCGTCGTCGGCGGCGTCGTGCCGGTGGTGGATCCCGGAGCCTGCGTCGTGCCGGTGGAGGGGTCGGTGGTGGCCGCGCCGCCGGCGGTGGTGCTGGTGGTGACCTCGGTGGTGGAGGTCGTGCCACCGGCCGAGTCGTCGTCGCCGTCGTCGAGGTTGCCCGGCTGCAGGACCGCCAGGGCACCGCCGGCAGCCAGCAGCAGGGCGGCGGCACCCAGGATGAGCTTCTCGGGGGTTCTCAGGACGATGTTCCTCGGTGAAGGGCTGGAGCGGGTGACGGGAATCGAACCCGCACCACCAGCTTGGAAGGCTGGGGCTCTAGCCGTTGAGCTACACCCGCAGTAGGTCGATGACGGTAGCGCCCGGGGCGCGGCCTGCTCCACCCTCGTCCCAGGATCAGATCATGATGGCCGACGGCCAGTCGGGGAGGGGGGATTCGAACCCCCGACCTCCTGCTCCCAAAGCAGGTGCGCTACCACTGCGCTACTCCCCGCGACGTCGAGCAGGGTACGACAAGGTGCGGCCGAGGCATGTCAGAGCGTCGCATCCCCACCGATACACTCGCCCTCCGCATGAAGAGCACCGTCGAACCCCTCGAGGGGAACAAGGTCAAGCTGTCCGTCGAGGTCGAGGCGGGTGAGTTCGAGAGCGCGGTGGACGCCGCCTTCAAGAAGATCGCCGGGGAGGTCCGCCTCCCCGGCTTCCGGCCGGGCAAGGCGCCCCGCAAGGTCCTCGAGGCCCGCCTCGGCCCGCTGGCCGGCCGGGAGCAGGCCTTCCAGGACTCGCTGCCGGAGTACTACTCCGCCGCCGTGCTCGAGCACGACGTCGACGTCATCGCCGCGCCGGAGTTCGACATCACCGGCGGCATGGAGGCGGGCGACGTGCTCTTCGACGCCGTCGTCGAGGTGCGTCCGTCCATCGAGGTGCCCGGCTACGGCGGACTCTCGGTCACCATCGACCGTCCCGGCGTGGACGAGGACGCTCTGGACGCCCAGATCGAGCGCATGCGCGAGATGGACGGCACCCTCGTGGGGGTCGAGCGACCGGTGCAGGACGGCGACACCGTCACCATCGACATCGCCGGCACGCTCGACGGCGAGGCGCAGTCCGGGCTCACCGCCGACGACTACAGCTACACCGTCGGCTCGGGTGCGATCAGCCCCGAGGTCGACGAGCACCTCGTGGGAGCCGAGGCCGGCGCCGAGCTGTCTTTTGGCGCCACCCACCCGGATCCCGACGAGGAGCGTGAGCTGCAGTTCCAGCTTGCGGTCAAGGACGTCAAGCAGAAGGTGCTCCCGGAGCTCACCGACGCCTGGGCGAGCGAGGCATCGGAGTTCGAGACGCTGGGGGAGCTGCGCGCCAGCCTCGCCGACCGGATGACCAAGGTCCGCAAGGCCCAGGCCCAGATGGCCTTCCAGGAAAAGGTGGGGGAGGCGCTGGCCGCCCTAGTCACCGACGAGGTGCCGCCGCCGCTCGTCAGCCAGGAGATGCAGGAGCGCCTCCAGGATCTCGCCATGCGCATCCAGGCCCAGGGGATGCAGCTCGACCAGTACCTCGCCATGACCGGCACCGAGCCCGAGGCCTTCAGCCAGGAGCTCCGGGAGACGGCCACTGCCGCGGTGAAGGTCGACCTCGCGCTGCGGGCGGTCGCGGAGGCCGAGGGCATCGAGTGCACCGAGGACGACCTGCAGGGCGACCTCGACGCAGTGGCCGCCCGCGTGGGCCAGGACGCCGACGTCGTACGGCAGACCTTCGAGCGCGACGGTCGGCTCTCGGCGGTACGATCCGACATCAGGAAGCGCAAGGCGCTCGAGTGGTTGCTCGAGCGGGCCGAGGTGCTCGATCCCGAGGGTGCGACCATCGATCGCAGTGAGCTCGAGCTCCCCAGCGAGGACGACGAAGACGACGGCGCGACCGACGAGGTCGCCGAGGGAACGGAAGAAGACGACACGTGAACGACCCCATCGGCCATCACCAGGACGTGATCACGAGCTACCTGGTGCCCACCGTCGTCGAGTCGACCAACCGGGGTGAGCGGGCCTACGACCTCTACAGCCGCCTGCTCAAGGAGCACATCATCTTCCTGGGCACGCCGATCGACGACACGATCGCCAACCTGATCTGCGCCCAGCTGCTCCACCTCGAGTCGGAGAACGCCGACCGGGACATCAACATCTACATCAACAGTCCCGGTGGCGACATCACGGCGCTGTTCGCCATCTACGACACGATGAGCTTCGTGAAGCCGGACATCTCCACCATCTGCTTCGGGCAGGCGGCTTCGGCGGCCGCCGTGCTGCTGGCGGCCGGCACCAAGGGCAAGCGCCTCGCCCTGCCCCACGCCCGTGTGCTGCTCCACCAGCCCTGGGGCCAGGCCGGCGGCCAGGCCACCGACGTGGAGCTGGCCGCCCGGGAGATCCTGCGGATGCGCATCCAGCTCGACGAGCTGCTGTCGCACCACACGGGCCAGGAGGCGGACAAG
>JBDSUN010000057.1:0-6511 GCA_039927735.1 Acidimicrobiales bacterium
TGAGCAGCTGCACCGCGCCCCGCCCCACCACCACCGTGCCGAACCGGCCGAGCACGCTGCGGATCTCGGGCGACCTCCGGTCCAGCGAGAGGCGCAGGTCGGGGGTGAGCGACCGCACCGCCGGGAGCTGCACCGCCAGCTGGAGGACCCCGCCCACCAGGACGCCCCAGGCCAAGGCCGCTGCGATCCCTTCGTCCGAGGCGCCGACGATGCCCACCGTCACGACGATGGCGATCTGGGCCGCGTTCCAGAGCACGGGCGCCACGTAGGACAGGAAGAAGCGGCGGTGGCTGTTGAGGATGCCGAGACACCAGGCCGACAGGACCAGGAACCCGATCCCGGGGAACATGATCCGGAGCAGGGTGACGGCGAGGTCGAGGGTCTCGCCGGTGAAGCCGGGCGTCAGCAGGATGGTGAGGGGCCGCGCCAGCAGCACGCCGACCACCACGAGCACCCCGGTGAGGGCGCACAGCAGCCCTGCCACCGCGCCCGCCAGCTTGCCGGCCTCGCGTCGGTCCTCGTCCACGAGACGGGCGTAGACCGGGATGAACGACGCCGACAGGACACCCTCGCCGAGCAGGTTCTGCAGCAGGTTGGGGATGCGCAGGGCCGCCTTGAAGGCATCGGCGGCGGCTCCGACCCCGAGGAAGCCGGAGATGGCCACCTCCCGGGCCAGGCCCGACAGCCGGGAGAGCAGGATGCCGGCCGCGACGAGGAAGGAGCTGCGGCGTCCGTCGCCGGGGGCCGCCCCGTCTGCCTCGACCTCGCCGGGTCCGCCCTCCCGCCCAGTGGGGACGTCCGTCACCCGGGTTCCGCCACCGCCGTGCCGCCGCCCGTCTCCTCGATGGCCTGCCGGAGGGCCTCCATCTCGTCCACCATCTGGTCGACGTCGGCGCCCAGCCCCCCGAGCTCGGTCACGTCGTTGGCCTGGACGGAGAGCTCGATGGTGCGGGCGGCGGCTTCGTCGAGGCGGGCGTTGAGCAGCCGCAGCCGGCTGTCCGCATCACCGATCACCCGTTCCAGGCGCTCGACGGTGGCCAGCTGCGCCTTGAGCGACTCCATGGTGCGCTCGAGGGTGGATCCGGATGCCCAGGGTTGGCTGGCGTTGGCCTCGGTGGCGGCGATGTCGCGGCGGATGGTGTCGGGGTCGACCCGGCGACGGGCATCGACGAGGGCGTGGCCGCGCCGGGCGATCCGCCACACCTCCTCCACGCCGGTGTCGACCCGGGCCTGGATCTCCTGCAGGCGGTCCCGCATCGGTCCTTCACGCGCGGAGCGCACGGCTTCGTGAAACCGGGTGCGGGCCTGCAGCGCATCGGTGACGAAGTGGCGCCAGGGCTCGGACAGCGTGAACGGGTCGATGCGGGCGTCCTTGGGAGCCCGTGGGATGGCGGCGACGATGCGACCGCCGAAGCCCAGCAGCCCCAGCACCACGGCGGCGATGACCCCGCCGCCGGACACGATGCCGATGGCTGCTCCCGCCCCCAACGCCAGGATCCCGCTGGGCGACGTGATGGCCCGCGCCACAGGAGGGGTGAAGAACCGATCCCGCAACGACAACCCAGCCATGACCCGGAGGTTACGGCTAGAAGTTCGATACGACGGCGACGAAGACCTTGGTGATGCTGCGGGGATCGCTGGAGTCGTAGACCGCCCCCTGGCTGGCTTCGGCGATGCGCCGGAGGGTGGCGAGGTCGGCGTCGTCGCCGTAGGAGATGGGGAACACCCGCACGGCCTGGCTCTGCTGGCCTTCGGAGTCCACCGCCACCGCCGCTAGGAGGGACTCGAGCTCGTCCCGGTCGTTGTCCGGCTCGCCGTCGTCGTTGACGCCGTCGGAGAGCAGCACCACGGCGTTGATCCGGGTGGGGTCGAACTGATCCACCTGGTTCTGGTAGGCGGCCTCGGTGGAGGTGTACAGCGGCGTCCCGTTGAGCGGGACCAAGTCCCGGATCCGGCTCTTGAGGTTCTCCCGCACGTCCCCGATGCGACCGGTGGGGATGAGCTCGAGGTACTCCTGCGGGTCGCTGCTGTCGCCGAGGTCGGTGGTGAAGACCCACAGGCCGACCTCGTCCTCGTCGTTGAAGTCGTCCAGGGCGGTGATGGTGGCCTGTTTGGCCAGATCGAGCTTGGTGGCGCCGGTGTCCGGATCGCCGGTCTCGCCCATCGAGCCCGAGACGTCGACGAGCAGCAGCACCCGGGCCGGCTTGCGCTGGTCCTCCCAGCGGTCCAGGAGCTGGGTGAGCACCTCGGGCTCGGGCACCTCGAGCAGGGTCTGGGGCTGGTCGGGGTCGACGCCGTTGCCGGCATCGATCGGCGCGCCGATGGCGACATCGGGGTTGCCCGGACGGAACCCGAAGCGCAGCACCTTCTCCTGGTTCTCCGGCTGGCCCACGTAGTCGATGAACTTCTGGGCGCCGGCGGCCTCGTCGTCGTCCACCCAGTCGGCGTCGAGGACGAACAGGGGGTTGTCGGAGTAGAGCGTTCCCTCTTCGGGATAGATCGCCACGAGCGGGACCCGGGGCGGGCGCGGCTCCTCGCCTTCCTGGAGCACGCCGTCGGGGTTGCCCGAGTTGTAGTCGATGACCGACTTCTCCTCGACGGCGACCGCCGACACGTAGCCGAACGGGTTGCCGCGCTGGTCGGCCCGGAACCAGTTGTTCATGAAGGTGAGGGTGGTGTCGCCGTAGTGGACCACCGAGGACTCGATCTGACGGGCGAACTCGTCGGTGGCGGGCTTGGCGAGGTCCTCCACCGAGAGCCCGGCCGTCTTGCCGTTGGCGGCGTAGGCCTGGGCGATCAGGGCGGAGAGCCCGCTGGTGGAGAAGTTGGGGTTGGTCTTGCCGAGCCGGAACTCACCCCACTCGGGATGGCCGTAGGCGGCCCAGCCGGCCGGGTCCTGCGAGAGGGCGAGGATGTCGGCGAAGCCGATCGGTTCCTCGGGCCAGCCGAGGGCGTCCGCCATCGGCCGCGGCATGGCGATCACGAGCGGGGTCAGCTGGAAGGAGGTGAAGTCGTTGGCGATGGGCGGGTCGCCCTGGCCGGTGAGCCGCTGGTTGAGGACGGTCCCCCAGGTGGAGGCGGCCGGCGACCAGATGACCGGGAGCGGGCCCTCGGTCTGCTCGTCCCAGCCGGAGGCGAGCAGCTGGGTGGCGGCCCCTGACGACTTCGACTGCACCCGGGCGAAGATGCACTTGTCGCCGTCGCGGGCGTCGTCGCTCTCGTTGAAGTCCATGGCCAGGCGGGTGAGCAGGTCGAGCTTCTCCGGGGACACGGAGAGATCAGCGACGATGCAGTCGCCGGGATCGCCGAAGCCTCCGTCCTCCTCGTCGGCGGCCTCATCCGCCGCACATGCGGCTGCCAGCAGGCCGAGCGCGAGAAGCGCCACGAGCGAGCGGCGGAGCGGCCGGGGGTTCTTCACGAGGTGACAGCCCTCCAGAGGGTGTGCAGGGCAGCCATGACGCCCGGCTTCAATGTAGGGGCGAGGTCCTCCTCCGATGCACGCGACCAGCCGGCGTCGAGGAGCCCGTCACGGGCGGCATCGACATCCGGCAGGCCTCCCCCGTCCAGGCCCACGACGACGACCGTCGCGGCGACGACCGTGTCGGGCTCGATGGACTCGACCCCGCGCCCGGCGAAGCGGTCCGCCACCGCCGCCACCGCCCCTGCCGCCGAGTAGGTGCCGGGGCGGGTGGCCAGGGTGCGGGACGGGTCGGGATCGCCGTTGGCGGAGGGCTCCGCCAGGGTCGTGAGCCAGCCCTCGAACTCCCCGAAGGTGGGGTCGTTGGCGGCGAAGGTCGTGTTGCCGAAGAAGCCGGCGGAGGCCGAGGCGAGCACGCTGAGGCCGACGGCCGAATCCGGGTCGGTGAGGCCCACCTTGAGCTCGCGCCACTCCGGATGGCTGCCGTCGCCGAGGTCTCCCCAGCTCTGACCGGCGTTGGCGCCGAGGCACGCCCAGACGTCGTTGCCGGTGCACAGGGCATCGACGGCCTCGAACCGGTTGGGAGCCGTCGCCACGACCGCCAGAGAGGTGGCGAGCGGGCGGACGTCCTCGGTGAGGGCGTCGGGGGCCCGACTGGTCAGGACCTCGACCCACGCCGTGGTCGTGATCCACGCATCGACGTCGTCCGCCAGGGTCCCTTCATCGATGGCGCCCGCGGTGTCGGCGGCGGCCTGGACGCGCACCTCGATCCCGCCGCCGAGGGCGTCGCAGGCGTCGCGCAGGTCCTCGGCGCAGACGACGACGGAGCCGCCGTTGCCGTCACCGCTACCACCTCCACCGCCACCTCCGTTGTCGTCGCGGGCCTGGCGGATCACGACGGCCGCCGTCACCATCGCCACTGCACCGAGGACTGCCAGGACGCGCCGCATGGGCTCAGGCCCCTCCGGCGGTGGATCTGACCACGGTGAGCGGGCCTTCGCCGGGCACGGGGATGTCGTCGGCCATCAGGATCGTGAGCTCGTCGTCGGTGGGGGTGTCGACCGGGGCCAGCCGCATGGCCTGCGTGGACACGGCGTGCTCGAAGAGGTTGCGGGCGGTGCGCCCGTTGCCGAAGCCCTTGTCCCTCGCGATGGAGTCGAGCCACAGGCGAGCGCGCGCCTGAGCGCCGGGGGCGAGCTCGTAGCCGCCCTTGTCGCCGAGCGAGTCGATGATCGAGAGGAGCTCGTCGGTGGTGTAGTCGGGGAAGTGGATCACCTTCGGGAAGCGCGATCGCAGGCCGGGGTTGGAGGCGATGAGCTCCTCCATCTCGTCGGGGTAGCCGGCCATCACGACGACGATCCGGTCGCGTCGATCCTCGATGAGCTTCACGATGGTGTCGATGGCCTCCCGGCCGAAGTCCCGCTCGCCGCCCCGCACCAGGGAGTAGGCCTCGTCGATGAGCAGCACGCCCTCGTCGGCCTCGTCGAACCGGGCCTGCACGAGGGGAGCCGTCTGGCCGACGTAGCCGGCCACCAGACCGGCCCGGTCCGTCTCCACCAGATGACCCCGGGCCACCACCCCGAGGGAGCGGTAGATCTGGGCGAGGAGCCGGGCCACCGTCGTCTTCCCGGTGCCGGGGTTGCCGGTGAAGATGAGGTGTCGGCTCTGGTCGAGCACCGGTAGGCCGCGCTCCATGCGGATCTTCTGGACCCGCAGCAGGCTGGTAACCAGCTTCACCTCGTGCTTCACGCCGGCGAGGCCGACCAGTGCGTCCAGCTCGGCCAGCACCTCGTCGATGGGTCGGATCGGAGGGTCGGCGCTCACGGCTGGCGGAGGCGGCGGGGCGCTGGCGGAGGCCGTCTCGACGGCCGGGGCAGGGCGGCGGCCTCCCTCCATCGTCTCGATGGCCCCCAGGAGCATGCCCCGGAAGCGCTCGATGGCATCGAGCTCGGTCTCGGAGGTGTGCAGGTCGATGGCCGCCACTGCGAAGGCGATCTCGACGGCGGCGGCGTAGTACGTCCGGGCATGGGTGGAGCCGCCTCGGGCGTCGGCGGCCAGCAGCACCTCGAACATCGCCGAGGGACGATCGGCGAAGGCCCGGTGCTCGTCGACCAAACCGGTGGCGCGGAGCGCATCAGGGGTCGTTCCGGCCAGCCTGGCCTCGAGGAGGGGCCCGAAGGCGCCCATGACCTCCCACAGCTCGTCGTCGCTCACCCGCCGGTCGAGGGCGACGAGACCGCACACCAGGTTGAAGGCCTCCAGAGCCACGTCCTGGGGCAGCTTGTCGGTTCGCACACCCGTGACCGGGCGACTGATCTCCTCGAGTGCGCCGCCGACATCGTGGATGAAGCGACGGCTGGGAGCGGCGAGCGTCTCGCTCATCGGAGCTGCGATGGTCGTGGGTCTCGCCACATCGGCCAGATGGTGGGCCCAGCCGGGAAGCTGACCTCGCCGACCACCTCGAAGCCGTGCCGTCGGTAGAACGGGATGTTCGACTCCTTCGAGCTCTCGAGGTAGGTGCCGAGCCCAGCCTCGTCACAGGTCGCCAGCACCGGGGCCATCAGCGCGGAGCCGATGCCCTGGCCCTGCCGATCGGGACGGGTGCCGAGCACCGCCAGGTAGTAGTGCTCCGGGTGCTCCCCATGGGCCTGTTCCATGCGGCTGAGCCCCCGCAGCGCGTTGACCGTTCGACGCCCCATGCCGCGCACCATCAGCGGGGCCAGGCTCAGCGTTCCCAGCGGGCTCGTCTTCCAGTGTCCCGGGGGATCCCAGTAAGCGGCCCCTGGGTGTCCGTCGGCCGTGTAGACGACGTGGTGCTTCAGGTGCCGCCGTCCCTCGTGCGCGAAGAACGGTCGGGAGTAGCGCATGGGACGGGGCGGTTCGTTGCCGAAGAGCCAACCCATCACCGGGTCGTCGTGGAACGACCGGGCCAGCGCGTCAGCCATGCCATCGATGTCGTCCTGTGTCGCCAGACGGACCGGCGTGCTCGTGCCCATGGGGAGAGCCTGCCATCTCCGAGCCGCGTCCTGGCCCGTACACTTCCCGGGTGCCCACCGACCCCATCGCCGAGCTCGGAGCGCGCGCGAAGGCGGC
>JBDSUN010000058.1:0-4501 GCA_039927735.1 Acidimicrobiales bacterium
CGGCGAGCCGTCACGGGGAGGCGCCGAAAGACGGACAGCGCGAGGCGGTGCAGCCGACGCATCACGCCGTTCCCTCCGCCGGCCGCTCTGCGGCCCAGGCCTCGTGCTCGGTGAACCGGCGACGGGCGGTCACCACCGCCTCGAGCAGAGCAGGGGTGGCCGCGGCCACCGGGGTGCGGCGAGCGGCGTGGTCGAGGGTGACCAGCTCCCGATCCCAGGCGTCGACGATCGATGCGCCCGCCTCCTGGCAGATGAGCATCCCGCCGAGGTAGTCCCAGGAGCCATGGGCGCTCGGACTGCAGTCGACATAGGCGTCGAAGCGACCGCCGGCCACCGCGCACAGGTCGAGGGCGACCGCGCCGAAAGCCCGGAACTGCTTCCACCCGAACCACCACGGCGGGTATCCCGACAGACCCACGATGGACTGACCGAGGTCATCGCACACCGTCGGACGGAGGTGGGTGCCGTCCACCCGCGCACCGCCGCCTCGCGTGGCCTCGAAGCGCAGCCCGTTGGCTTGGTCGACGACGAGCGCGGCCCGGGCGCCCTCGGCGTCCACTGCGCACAAGCTGGTGGCGTACCAGGGGAGGTTCCGACTGGCGTTGGTGCTGCCGTCGACGGGGTCGATCACCACGACGACGTCGCGCCCGCCGTCGTGCAGGCCCGACTCCTCGCTCATCGCCCCGAGGCCGGCTCGCTGAAGGACGGCAAGGGCGGCCTCGTCCGCGGCCAGGTCGCTGAGGTACTGGCCAGGCCTAGTGCCGGCCGAACCCCAGTCCGTCAGGTCGTCGAGCGCCGTGCGAACCTCGGTGGCGGCGTCGTGCAGCACCCCGAGCAGGGCGGCGTCGTCCATCCGGGCACCCTCCGGGGCGGGTGACCGTGGCAGGCTGGGCGATGTGGCCGCCATCGACATCGCCGGGTTCGTCGCCGACCTGAAGGACCATGCGGTGGACCACGGCTTCCACGTCCACGACGAACGGCACTTCGTGGAGACGTATTCGCTGCGGCAGGCGTGGGAGGTCGATCTCCACCCCGAGGAGGCTTGCGGTGGGCCGCTCGACCTGCACCTGTCCCTCGAGGTCGATCCCCGCACCCTGCTGTCCTTCGAGGACCTCGTCGTCGGGCTCGACGAGGACGACGACCCGCCCGACAGCTTCTACTTCCCGCTGCTGTTCACGTGGTCGCTGCCACCTCTGCCGGCGGGCCCGGACCTTCTGGTGCTGGCCACGGAGCTGGCCGGCGTCGGCCAGGCCGAGCTGCCGTTGGAGGTGTCAGCCATCGACTCCTACCCGGCCGCCACCGATCCCTCGGAGCGGAGCCTCACCATAGTCGCCCATGTCGAGGTGTCGCTCGCCCGTGTCTTCAGCGGCCAAGAGCAGCTCTGCGACATCCTCGATCGCTGCGCCGACGTCAGCCACCACCTGCTCGACCGGGCACCGGCCTGGCTGGGCGACGACCTCTAGCGCTGCGTCAGCTGTCGGCCCAGATCTTCTTGGGCCGTCCCTCCCGGTTCTTGCTGCTCCGAGCAACGGATCACGGATGCCGACGGGCGGCCAGGCGTCATCGGTCGAACCACCGGGTGCGTAAGGTCGGCGGCGATGTGCACGGTCCTGGTCCGCTTCGCCCCCGGCGAGCGGTGCCCGGTGGTGATCGGTGCCATCCGGGACGAGTTCGCCGACCGGGCGTGGGACCCGCCGGACGCACACTGGACCGGGCCAGCCGCCCACCTGCTCGGCGGGCGCGACCGCACCGCCGGCGGCACCTGGTTGGCCGTCGATTCAGGGCGCCCGGCGGTGGCGGCTCTGCTCAACGGGCTCCACCGTCCACCTCAAGAGGGCGGGCCCCGACCCACCCGGGGCGACCTCGCCCTGCAGATCCTCACTCACGGCGAGCTGCCGGCCGACCTCGGCCGCTTCGACCTCTTCCACCTCCTGCTGGCGACCGTCGATCGGGTGCAGCTGTGGACCTGGGACGCCGAGCTGCTGCACCACATCGACCTCGAGCCCGGAGCGCACATCGTCGTCAACGCCGGCCTCGACACCAACGACGACCCGCTCGTCCCCCACTTCACCCCCCTGCTGGAGGTCCTCGGCACCGAGCCGAGGGCGTGGAAGCAGCTCCTCGCCGGCGATGGCCTCGATCCTGCTGACGAGCGGGCCTTGGTGGTGGGCAAGGAGCTCGACGGCCGCCGCTACGCCTCCACCTCCGCCACCCTCGTCGCGCTCGCTCCCGACGGCATCCGCTACGACTTCACCGCCACCCCCGCTGATCCGACATCCTGGGTCGAGGTCCCGACGGGCTGACCCCCCGCGTGTGTCAGCATCCCGACCGTGCGCCGCCGTCTCGTCACCCTCATCGCTACCGTCCTCGCCGTCGCCACGCTCGCCGCCGGGTGCTCCGACGACGAGACGTCGGACTCGTCACCCACCACCGACGCCGCGGAGACCTCCACCACGCTCGACCCGATGGAGGCCGCCAGGGCCTACGCCGAACCCGGCCCGCACCCGGTGGGGGTCGCCACGCTCTCCCTCGGCAAGGGACCCGAGGTCGAGGTGTGGTACCCCGCCGCCGAGGGCACCACCGGCACCGTCGCCTACGACGTGCGCGACTTCGCCCCGCCGGCCATCCGGGACATCCTCACGGCCGACATCCCGGCCACCTTCGAGGTGGACGGCGCTCGAGATGCGGCGGCCGCCGAGGATGGGCCGTTCCCCGTCGTGCTCTTCAGCCACGGCTTCACGGGGATCCGCGTGCAGTCCAGCTTCCTGACCGCCCACCTGGCGTCCTGGGGCATGGTGGTCGTCGCCCCCGACCATCCGAGTCGCGACCTCTTCAACGTGCTCGGAGGGACGGCGTCGGGTGACCGTGCCGACTCGGTGGACGACCTCCTGCAAGCCCTCGACCTCATCACGACGGAGGGCACGACGGCCGGCAGCATCTTCGAGGGTCTGGTCGATCCTGATCGGGTGGCTGCGCTCGGCCACTCGGCCGGCGGTGGGACCGTGCTCGGCGCCGCCCTCGACGAGCGGGTGGACGGCTACGTCTCGATGGCGTCGGGAGGCCCTGAGGACCCGGCCGACTTCCCGGACCGGCCCAGCTTCTTCCTGGCCGGCTCCACCGACGCCGTGGTTCCCGCTGTCGACCGCACCCGCCCCGCCTACGACGACGCCCCGGCTCCCTCCCGCTACTGGGAGATCGCCGACGTCGGCCACAACGGCTTCGACGACTTCTGCACCTTTGGCGGCGGCACCGGCATCATCGGCATCGCCGAAGCCTCCGGGCTGGGCCCGGTGCTCGACGCCCAGCCCCAGCTGCGGACCCTCGGCGAGGACGGCTGCGTGGAGCCGGCCTCCCCTGTCGACCAGGCCTTCCCGATCATCCGCCACGGCGTGACGTCCTGGCTACGAGCCCTCTTCGGCGACGACCCCGGAGCCGTCGGCCTCGACGGTGCGGTGGAGACCGCCTACGACCTCGACATCACCGTCGCAACCAAGTAGGCGCGGGCACCCCGAGGGGGTTGCGCTGCATACCCTACCGGGGTATGGTGACTGCATGCCGGGATACGACACCAACAAGGATGACCTGCTCAAGCGGCTTCGGCGCATCGAGGGGCAGGTGCGGGGCATCGCGCAGATGGTCGAGCAGGACCGGTACTGCATCGATGTCCTGACTCAGATCTCCGCCTCGACGAAGGGGCTGCAGAGCGTGGCGGTGGGGATGTTCGATGACCATCTGCGCCACTGCGTTGCCGACGCCGTCGAGAAGGGCGGGCCTGACGCCGACCACAAGCTCTCCGAGGCGACCGCTGCCGTCCAGCGCCTGCTGAGGACCTGAGAGAGCTCGCCATGACCGCCTACCACGCCTTGGACGACCACGCCACGGCGGCCGACGTCGAGCCGCTGGCTCGCCACGCCCAACCGACCCACGACTCCCGCAGCCCGAGCGACCATGGCGGGCAGGGCAAGCATGCCGGTCACCACGTCGAGATGTTCCGTAAGCGCTTCTGGTGGAGTCTGCTCCTGACGGTGCCGCTGGTGGTGACCAGTCACATGGTCATGGACTGGTTCGGCTACGAGCTCGACGTCTACGGCATCGACTGGGTAGGCCCGGTGCTGGGCACGTTCGTGTTCGTGTGGGGCGGCTGGCCGTTCCTGGCCGGCGGGGTGCAGGAGGCCAAGGACCGCCAGCCCGGGATGATGCTGCTCATCGCCATGGCCATCACGGTCGCCTACGGGGCCTCGATGGCCACCTCGTTAGGCTGGTTCGATCTCGACTTCTGGTGGGAGCTCGGCGCCCTCATCTCGATCATGCTGCTGGGTCACTGGCAGGAGATGAAGGCCCTCGGCCAGGCCCAGGACGCCCTCGCTGCGCTCGCGGCCCTGCTCCCCGACGAGGCCGACCGGATCAATCCGGGCGGCTCGACCGAGACGGTCCCGGCCGGCGCTCTTGCCGTCGGTGACCTCGTCCTGGTCCGCTCCGGCGGCAACGTGCCCGCCGACGG
>JBDSUN010000059.1:0-18646 GCA_039927735.1 Acidimicrobiales bacterium
GCGCCACTACGCGCTCGACCAGGTCGCCTACGAGCGCCGAACCCTGCTCTTCGGCGGCCCGTACCTGATGGCGCTGACCGGCATAGCCAGCGCCATCGGCAACGGCCGCTGCCGTCAGGCTGCCCAGCGAGCCGCGGCGCCACAGTGGCGTCCGCTCGGCCCGCTCCGGATCGTCGTCACGTCGCAACGGCTCCTCGTGTGGTTCGAGCAAGCGTGGTGGTCCGTCTGGTACTCAGCCGTTACCGACATCCGCCCGGATCCCGCGAACAGGGCGCTCGACCTCTACTTCGACACAGATCCGCCGTATCGCTTGGTCGGGCCGCACGTCCCGGCGCTCGCCGTGATGCTGGCCAACGAGATTCTCGGTCTGGTGCCCCCAGTGCCATAGGAGAACTGCTCGCCGCTTGCATGCGCTCCTCCACCTCAACCTCGCCGAGGCCGCCATCGTGGCGCGCTCTGGAAGGTCGGCGGCCAAACCGCAACCTCATCGGCGCGCCGTCTACGGTCGGTCGGTGCTCTACGAAGACGACGTGACCGACGCCGTGTGCGTTGAGCTGGAGAGGCGCGGCTGGATGATCGTTCAGAAGCTCCGGGCAACACAGAAGGGCGACGACATCGTCGCTGTCCGCGGAACAGAGCGGCTCGTCGTGGAGGCGAAGGGCGAGACCAGCAGCAAGCCGACCACCGGGAGGTACGGGTCTGCCTTCGACAGCGGCCAGGTCAACTCGCACGTCTCCCGAGCGATGCTCCGGGCCATGCGCGTCGTCAGCGAGGGCTGCCAGGCTGCGGTGGCTTTCCCGAATGAAGAACTTCATCGCCTTGAGATCGAAACGGTCCGGATCGCCATCGGCCGGCTGGGGGTAGCAGTGTGCTGGGTCTCCCCCGACTGCTCCGTCGAGATCGACCAGACTGCCGACTTCGAGGTGTGAGCGACTTCGTCATTGGGATGAGGTCCTGTCAGGGTAACCTTGCAGCCATGTCTGAGCGGAGCGCGTGGCAGACGGTCGACGGGCGTGGGAACGGCTCAACGGTTGGCATCGGCCGGCGCTGCCGAACGGGGTGGAGCGAGGGATGCCCGAGGCAGCGAAGGCGCGGACCGATATCCGGCTCGTGCGCTCGCTACTCGACATGGCCGAGCTGAACGCCGTCCGGGCGGCCCGGCAGTCCAGAGCGTCGTGGACCGACGTAGCCACAATACTGGGCGTATCCAGGCAGTCCGCCTGGGAGCGCTGGCGTGAAGTCGACGAGCCCGTCACTGCCGGCGGAGCTCGCTAATGCCCCAGGACTACTCAGGGCGCCTTGAGCTGACCTGGACTAACAAGGAAAAGACCCTCCTCGCCCACGAGGACGGTACCTACGAGTGGGTCGATCCCTCCGACTATCGAGTCGCCGAGGTGAGGCTCCTCCACGACGTTGCGACCGTCGGTGAGACGAAGCCGGACGGACAGCGGGCCGTCGACAATCTGCTCATCCGAGGCGACGCGCTGCATGCGCTGCACACCTTGAATCGGACGCCCGAGTTCGCCAAGGAGTACGTCGGCAAAGTCCGCCTCGTCTACATCGATCCGCCCTTCAACACCGGCCAGGCCTTCGCCCAGTACGACGACAACCTGGAGCACTCCGTGTGGCTCACGATGCTCCGGGATCGTCTCGTGCAGATCAAGCCGCTACTGGCTCCGAACGGCTCGGTGTGGGTCCACCTCGACGACGCCGAAGTCCACCGCTGCCGGGTTGTGCTCGATGAGGTCTTCGGGACAGACAACTTCATCGCCAGCATCGTTTGGGAGAAGGACAAGGGGCGCCGCAACGACACCGATATCTCGAGCGTTCACGACGGACTCCTCGTCTACGCAATTGATGCAGGGGCATGGAGCAGGTCCCGCAACCTCCTACCCCGTACAGCCGCACACGACAGTCGCTACCGAAACCCCGACGGTGATCCTCGTGGCCCTTGGCTCCAAGGTGACAACGGCACCGCGAAGAGTGGTACCGAGTCCGCCCGATTCCCGATCACACTGCCCTCGGGCAGGACGGTTCTTCCACCCAAGGGCAACTACTGGCGCTTCTCAATGGCACGACTCGAAGAGGCCGTCGCAGATGGACGTGTGTGGTTCGGTCAGGCCGGAGACAGCCTTCCAGTGATCAAGCGGTACCTGACCGACGTGCAGCAGGGACTCGTCCCCCGCACGTGGTGGTCCGCCGACGAGGCTGGCACCAACCAAGATGCCAAGCGAGATCACCTTCGGCGGATGTTTCCCGATCTCGAACCCTTTGCCACCCCGAAGCCGGAGTCACTCCTTCGACGGATCATCCACATCAGCACCAATCCGGGCGAGATAGTGCTCGACTGTTTCGCTGGCTCCGGCACGACCGCCGCCGTGTCCCACAAGATGGGGCGTAGATGGGTGACCGCAGAGAGGTCCGCGGAAACGGTGGCGACGTACACCTTGCCGCGACTCACGAAGGTTGTGAACGGTGAGGGTCCAGGCGGGATCACTTCGATCGAGACCCCGACCGGTGAAGGCCTGCCCGACGGTGTGAAGGCGGGCGAGGCCAAGGCGGCGGCAAAGGTCCTCGAGACCATGGCCAAAGCGGGAGCGCTCGAGGACATCGATCAACTTGACGCCGACATCGTGAAGGCGCTCAGCACGGCGCTCCGGGCCGCGGACAAGACAACCACCGAGACGCTGTGGACGGGCGGTGGCGGGTTCCGGCTCCTAGATGTTGGGCCCTCCAAGTTCGTCGAGGTCGACGGACGCGTGTACCTAGCCGACTGGGCCACCAACGGTGCGCTAGCCGAAGCCATCGCCGCCCAGTACGGGTACGCGTTCGAGCCCGATCCGCCGTTCTCCGGTCGTAAGGGAAAGACCCGACTGGCCGTGGTTGATGGCCTCGTGAACGAAGGGGTGATCAGGCTGCTGGTGGACGCGCTGCCCCCAGATGAGAGGGTGGCGATCTGCGGCACCGCTGTTGACCCTGATGCCCGGCCGATCTTGAAGGAGTTGCGTCCTGGGTCGACCATGCGCAAGGTCCCGGCGGCCCTGCTCGACGAGTACCGCCAGTCCCGCCGCGAGTGGCTCCGCCTGGCGACGGTCCTCGACTGGTCCGAGGCGGCTGCACTGCTCGACATCAGCGCCCGGAATGCAGATGCCAGCGTGGTGGGCTGATGCTCGACATCGATGAGGGGCTCATCGAGGAGGTCTCGTCTCGTCTCGACCTGCGTGAGCCCAACCGCGAAGCGCTGGAGAGCCTCGTGTTCGAGCTCGCACAGCACTACTCAGTCGATGGAAAGCCAGCTCCGTTCGAGGCGGTCATCGACGCTGCTACGGGCGTGGGCAAGACCTACATCATCGCTGCGGCGACGGAGTACCTCGCGGGGCGAGGCGTGCGGAACTTCGCGGTCATCGCGCCTGGCCGCACGATCCTGACCAAGACAATCGCGAACTTCACACCCGGGCACCCCAAGAGCCTGCTTGGGCCGATGCACGCCTCGCCGATGCTGGTTACGGCTGAGAACTTTTCCTCAGCGGCGATTCGCGCTGCGATGGATGACGACGCCCAAGTCAAGCTGTACATCTTCACCGTGCAGTCGCTCACAGCGCCGACAACGAAGCAGGGGAGGAAGACCCACGAGTTCCAGGAGGGCCTCGGAGCCGGCTTCTACGAGCACCTGTCCGGCCTCGATGATCTCGTTGTCTTCGCCGATGAGCACCACTGCTAATTCGGTGAGGTGTTCTCCGCAGCAATCACGGACCTGGAGCCCCGTGCGATCGTCGGGCTCACCGCCACCCCTGACCCGAAGACGCCGAACGAGCAGATCATCTACCGGTACCCGCTCGCTGCCGCGATCGCCGAGAAGTGGGTGAAGACTCCGGTGATCGTCGGGCGAAGAGACGATCGGAGCGACACACTCACCAAGCTCACCGACGGCCTGGCGCTCCTGAGGTACAAGGCAGAAGCAATCGAGGCGTACTGCATCGAGACGGGGGCTTCGCCGGTGAACCCCGTGATGCTCTTGATCGCCAAGGACACAGCGGAGGCCGACGAGTTCCGTGACATCCTGGCTTCGAGCGAGTTCGAGAACGGGCAGTGGGCTGATGCGCTGCTGCTGGTCCACTCGAAGCTGAAGGGCGACGAGAAGGAGAAGGCGCTCGCGGACCTCGCCGCGGTCGAGGACCCCGACTCAAAGGTCCGCGTGATCATCTCCGTCGGGATGCTGAAGGAGGGGTGGGACGTGAAGAACGTCTACGTCATCGCTTCGATGCGCCCCTCCGTCTCGGATGTCCTCACCGAACAGACTCTCGGGCGAGGGCTCCGGCTTCCGTTCGGCGCGCACACGGGGGTCGAGCTGCTCGACACTGTGGAGGTGGTCGCCCACGAGAAGTACGCAGACTTGCTGAAGAAGGCGAACGTGCTCAACGAGCAGTTCGTCGACAAGCGGACGCGGGCCGTGCTGCGCAAGAACGCCAAGGGCGAAACGGTCGTCGTCTCCGAGACCGAGAACGTGGCTACCCCAGTGATTGGTACCGACGGGGACGGCGCAGTTGAGGGCGACAGCGACGCCGCTCAGCAGGCTGTGTCGACCGGTGGCGCCGCGGTCGAGTCCGTCGAGGACCGCAAGAAGTCCGCCGCCGCAGAGACGGCCGACTTGGCGATGGTCCAGCAGTACGCGCCCCGCGACGGAACCCCCGTCGTCGAGGTTCCCGTCCTGCGGATGTCCAAGGTCGAGGCCCGCTTCTCCCTGGCAGACATCGTGGATCTGGAACCCTTCCGCAAGCTCGGCACACAAATCGCCGCCGATCCGGATGCCGAACTGCAACGCGTGAAGGTAAGCGCCAGGGTCATCACCGGCGCAGACGGACTCCGCCGAACCGAACTCGTCACATCCACGGCGGTCGACAAGCTGAAGGCATCCGCGCGCCTGCTGCCACTCGCCGACCTCATCGCCGACCTCACCGACGCCGTGCTCGCCGCTCCGGTCGTGCCACAGCGGGCCGATCAAGCCAAGCAGGTAGGACCGATCATCGACACATTCCTCGACGGTTTGGGGAGCAATGCCGAGGAGCTGCTATCGGCCTACGGAGATCGCGCGGCGGCCAGGCTGGTCGCTCTCGTGACGGCCGAGCACCGCAAGTCGCTCGCCGCCCCCTACTACGAGAACGTCGTCGAGATCACCCGGCTCGACCGGGTCCGCGGTTCGAAGCGCGCCGTGACGGAGGATCGAACCGGGGCGTTTTCTCGGAGCGTCGCCTACGGCGGCTGGAAGAACAGCCTCTACGGCGTCGATTGGTTCGACTCGTCGCCCGAGCGGGCGGTGGCCAACATCGTCGATGACAGCGGCGACGTGAGCAGCTGGGTACGGCTGCAGACAGGAGAGCTGCCGATCCTGTGGCGGTCAGACGGCCGCGAGTACAACGCGGATCTCATCGTCGCTGACAAGGACGGCACCCGCTGGGTCATCGAGGTGAAGTCTGACAAGGACATGGACAGCGCCGACGTGCAGGGCAAGCGAACCGCTGCCCTGAAGTGGGTGAACCACGTAAACAGCTCCGATGCCGTCGAGGCGACGTGGCGATACCTGCTCGTCGGCGAGACCGACATCACCCAGGCCAAGCACTCCTGGTCAGCGCTGAAGAAGCTCGGAAGTTGACCAGCCGATGCGATGCAGGCAGGGCGCTGTCCGAGGTCGTCCCGCTTCTCGACGCTAGGTTCCCCGAAAGCCAGATAGAACATGTGTTCGTAGTGAGGTTACTGTGGCGGCTGATGTCGACCCCGTTACCGTGCTCCCCCCGAACGCTGTCGGCAACGAGATTCGAACAAGCGACGTTTAGGTGAAGCGCAACTACGAGACGGAACTCAGCGAGCTTCCTGCGACCTATCGAATGGTGCTGGACTCCGGCACGGCGGAAGCCATCGCGGATGTAGTTCGAGTGCAACGCCCGACCCTCTACGTTGGCTCCGGGGGAGCGCTCGCGGTCGCTCGCCTCGCCGCAGACCTCCACATCCGGTCAACAGGCGAATTGGCCGTGGCCACGACGCCGATGGACGCAGCGACAGCAATGCTTTCCCCCGACACAGCCGTTGTCCTGTTCTCAGCTCGGGGTCGCCATCCGGATGCGGCGCTAACAATCGCCAGCGGTCGGGCTCGAGGCGCGGCGCACCTCGGGGTTGTCTCCGCCCGAGCCCGAGCCGACCTCCCCCCAAGCCTTGCTGCGGATGATGTCCGGGTCGGGACGGTGCCGACATCCGCAGATGGGTTCCTAGCGACGAACAGCCTCTTGGCGATGGCCACCGCGCTGTGCCTGGCCCACGGCGCCAACCTGCCCGATTCCCTGCCAGCGTTTCAACAGCCCGAGCCACGGAGTTTGCGCCGCTCGTGTCTGGCGCTCACTGGTCCGGGCACGGCCGCCGTAAGCGTTGATCTCGAGGCACGGCTCGTTGAAACCGGCTTGGCAACTGTGCAGATGGCCGACTACCGCAACCTCGCACACGGCCGCCACGTCGGCTTGGTCCGCAACCTTACGGACTTCACGGTGGTCAGTATTGTCGATCCGACCTCGGCAGCACTTGCCGAACGCACGTCGGAGTTGCTGCCAAGTGCCGCCGATCTTGTTGAGCTTCGAACAGAGCTCGCATGGCCCGCGAGCGTCCTGGATCTTCTTGTGCTATCGATGCATCTCACTGCAGCCACCGGCCGGGATCGAGATGTGGATCCAGGCCGGCCGGGTGTTCAGACCTTTGGGCGCCGGCTGTACCACCTCCCCGTCTCCAAGCTCCTCAACACTTCGGCCCCGGAACCCGTCGCTCGCAAGCTCAGCCGCACGCACGGCTCCGGGAGGCTCGCATTCGAGGGCGCGCTAGACAGCTGGCTGCGAGGGATGCGGCGAGCCAATGTCGGCGCCGTCGTTCTGGACTACGACGGTACGTGCTGCCCGACCTGGGATCGGTTCCGGCCTCCGCCCCACGAGGTTCAACAACAGATCGTCCGGCTGCTGGACGCTGGGCTAGTCGTGGGCTTCGCAACGGGCCGAGGTCGCTCGCTGCACGACATGACGAGGACATGGATGGCCGAATCCTTCTGGTCCCAGGTGCACGTCGGGCTCTACAACGGCACGCTCCTTCTCCGCCTCGCGGACGATCCACCCGACAGCAGAGGCTGCGACGGTGTCTTGGCGGCGGCTGCCGATCGACTTGACTCACTCGGGCTGGACGATGAACTGATCATCGAGAGACGCCAGACACAGATCTCCGTATCGACATCCGAAGGCCGCCTGCCGGGCGTTCAGCTCCTGCCTCTGGTCCGGTCAGTCCTTGCCCGCCCCCCGGCCCTGGCGTGCAAGGCTCTCGCGTCGGGCCACTCGGTCGATGTGGTCGCTCCGGACGCAGGCAAGGTGGCGGTGCTCGAGGCGGTGGCGAAGGAAACGAATGGAGTCGTGCTCGCCATCGGGGATCAGGGCCAAGTCGATGGCAACGACTTCGAGCTGCTCGCTGCGACTACGGCGAGTCTGTCGGTCGATCGATGCTCGGCAGATCCGACGCGTTGTTGGAATCTGGACCGCCGAGGATTGCGAGGGCCGGAGCTCCTTGTGCGCTACCTCAAGGCCATCCAGCCGCGATCCGGTGTCGCCCGATTCGTCTGGAAGGACAAATGAGGGACGAGCTGGCTGGCCAGCTGCTTGACAAGCTCCTCACCTGGTCCCCCGAGGAACAGGCTCAGTGGATGGCTGACCTGCGCCGTCTCGCTGCCTACAAGTATGACGACTACGAGGGATTCGCCGCCGGTGAGCTGTTCTTCGAAAGTTTCGCCCGTTGGCTCGGCCAGTTCGGGAGCGTAGAGGCTCGACGTCGTCTCGTGGAGTTCGTCCGTTCCGAGATGCTGTTCATTTCGCGCGATGAACTCAACCATGCGATCGCCTGCGTTTACCCCGACTTCATGAAGCGGGCGCTCGTGGCCAGGGCAGCGGAGGAACTCGGCGTGTCTGCCTTCAAGGTACGCGAGGTTGTCGCCTCAGAGACCTTTCGCTCGCTGCGACGCAAGACTCTGTACTTGGGCTTGAGCGACGGGGCAAGGCTCGATCGACTGCGGCGCGCGAGCCCGGAGCTCTCCCACGAACAATTCTGGCTGTCCCCCGAGCTCGGTCCCCACGCTGTATCCACGATGGCTGAGAAGCTTGCGGAAGCTATCGACGAGCTCGGCCTCGCAGGTGAACCGAAATTCCGGCATGTCGTTCTCGTCGACGACTTCTACGGCAGCGGGACTTCGCTGCTGCACCGCAAGGACGACGGGACTTGGGGCGGAAAGCTGCACCGGGCGCGGATACATCTGAACGAGGATCTCCGCAATGGCGAGAGTCCGCTCCTCGAGGATGATGCTGACGTCACCGTCGTCATCTACGTGGCGAGCGCCCAGGCCGAAGCGCACATCCGCGAGGTTCTCGGAGTTTTCGAACCGACGTGGCAGCTTCACGTGGTCCAACAGCTGCCGGCCGATGTCTCCGTAACTGACGCAGCGCTGCTCGACCTCAGCGGTTGGTTCTTCGACGACATTCTGATCGACAAGCACAAGAAGCAGCGGGTCCCGCTCGGCTACAAGGCGGCAGCCCTGCCGTTGGTGTTGCACCACAACACCCCGAACAACTCGATCTCGCCGCTTTGGGCCGACAGCACAGATCGCACGGGTGGTCAGAACCGCCATGCGCTGTTCCCCCGATACGAACGACACCATGTGGACCGTCCATGAGCATCTACCTGAACCCGTTCTACGCGCGGGCCTCCGAGCAACATCGCGACGCGCCTCAGTTCGTGTCGACCTTCGGCGCCGGAGCACTCGACATGCTCCCCGAGGCGATCTGGGACCGCCTAGTCCTTCTGCGTAGCTCCCCGGGCGCCGGCAAGACCTCCCTCATGCGCCTGTTTACCGTCGAAAACCTCGAGTGGACCAGATCCCGCATGAAGCAGACGGAGCCGCTTCACCGCCAGCTATTGGAGCTGGGAGCGATCGACGATGCTCGGCCTCGGAAGCTCGGTGTGCTCATCGACTTGGACCGTGACTACCGGTCGCTACTCGATCTCCCCATCCAACCTGAGATCAGCCGGCGACTGTTCCTGCGCCTGCTCGACGTGCGAGTTCTCGTTGGTGCAATCCGCGGCGCACTGTCCTTGCATCACCGCTCATTCCCCGACGACATATCCCAGGTTGAGTTCCTGGTGCCGGGCGGCGACGGCCGGGTGGAAGCGATGCTCGAGCGGATGGGCGGCCCGAGCGGAGCCGGCATCCTCGAGTACGCCCGGACGACTGAGCGGACCATCCTTCGACTCCTCGACGCGCTGTTGGCAGCCGACGTCGACGAGATCCCCGATGGTCACAACGAGCTCTACTCGCTCAGCCTGCTTGCCGACGCGTCGCTCGTCGTTGCAGGGAACCAGGTCGAGGCTCAACCCCTGATCATGTTCGACGACGGTCACAGTCTCGAACGATCCCAGCGCGACACGCTCCTCAATGAACTCCGGCTCCGTCGCACGTCGGTCGCCAGGTGGTACGCGGAGCGCTTCGAGGCACTCTCGGACCAAGAGCTGCTCGGCGACCTCGGCAGTGAAGGGCGCGATGTCGTCCTGGTAGACCTGGACTCGATCGCTCGTCAGGGGAGTAAGGACGGCAGGCGGTTCCTGAAGGGGCGCTACGACCGCGTCCTGACTGACATTGCCCGTCGACGCGCTGCCCCACTTCTCGCGACCTACGCGCAGGAGAACCAGGAGTTCCTCGATCTCCTCGACGAAGATCGTGACTCTGCGATCAATAGTGGCACGGCGATTCTCGAGACGCTGACGTTGCGGGTAGCCGACCTAGCGAGTGGCGACGAACGATACGCGGGCTGGATCGACGATGCTCGTAGCCTCTCAGGCTTCGACGCCGCGGTTCGTTGGCGAGAGCTCGAGGTCCTGATCCAGCGCGACCAAGATCGACAACAGGACATCTTCGGAGCACCCCTGACGGGCGGCGACATCGACGCACGATCAAGTGCGGCCCTTCGCGAAGCGGCGACAGTGGCGGTCGCCAACGAGTTCAAGTTGCCCTACTACGCGGGCTCCTCGATCGTGGTCCGGCTCGGATCCCACAACGCCCACCAGTTCCTCAACGTATGTGGAGACCTGTTCGCAGAGATGCTCGTCGACGTCAGTCTCGGACGCCCTCCCCGTCTCAGCGCCGCCCGCCAGCATCGAGTGCTGCACCAGGCGAGCGAACGCCTATGGGAGTCCATCCCGCGCACCGTGCCGAACGGGCGAGACGTCCAAGCCCTCGTTCGAGAGATCGTCGCGATTGCGCAGGAGGAGAACGGGAAGCCCCGCATGCCCTATCCCCCGGGTGTGACCGGCACAGCGTTGCTGATGGGGGAGCGGAAGACGCTCCTCGACCCCGACTACCGCGCCAAGAACCCTGGGGCGGAGCGCCTGTTCGCCGCGCTCGCTTCCGCCGTCGCCCACAACATCCTCAACGCGGACCTCGACTACTCGGTCAAGAACAATCGCTACATGGTCCTCTACCTCAACCGCCTCCTCTGTCCCCGCTTCGGCCTGCCGCTCGGTCTCGGGGGATTCAAGGAGCGACGCCTGCAGGTAATGACAGGATGGATGCAAAAGTTGCCTGCACACGGTTCGCGACCCCGGCCGACCCCGGCAGCGGAGTCGCTGGCACTGTGAGCCACCGCTGGGAGGACTACGTCATCGCCTTCGGTGACCTGAACGGTCCTCCCGAGGCGTTGTGGGAAGCCGCGGCTGCCGCCGCGGGCGAGCAACAGAGTATGTATGTGCTCGGCGTTGGATTCGACCCACGATCGCTGGTCGGCCTGCAGCAATTCCTGGCGCTCGACCACCCCAAACCACCGATCGTCGGACTCATCGAGCTGCCCCCGCCCTCCCCGGCATCGGGACTATCCGCCCGCGCGCTCGCATCAGACAACCGGGACGCGTTCGACCGACTCGTCGCGAGCATCGAGGTGCGAGTGGTCCCGCACCAGGAGGTTCACGCCCGCAGCAACGCCGGTCCCCGAGTCGCCCGCGCCCTCACCGACGACGCCTTCGTCGCCAGCATCGGACACCTGATCATCGACATCTCGTCGTTGCCAGCAAGCCTCTACTTTCCGATGATCGCCGCTACCTTGGCGTCGGTCGACCGCAACGTGGCGGGCTTCCCGGGAGAGGTGCAGGTCGTCGCCTGCGAGAACCCGGAGGTCGATGCCGCAATCTTGAAGCTGGGGGTCAACGAAGCCGCCGTCGTTGGTGGATTCCGTGGCGCCCTCGAATTCGAGACCGACCCGACGGGAACGGTCATTTGGGCCCCGGTCGTCGGCGAGCACGCGGGACCAGCCCTCCAAGCCATCCACGACTTCCTCGCTCCGGGGGACGTGTGTCCGATCCTGCCCTTCCCCGCGCGCAACCCTCGCCGAGCCGACAACCTGCTTCTCGAACATCAGGTCGTGCTCCTCGACGCCTTCAGAGTCACACCCGGCAACCTGATCTATGCCGACGAACGCAACCCGTTTGACCTCTATCGAACCCTCTCCCGGCTGCAGGAGGACTTTCGAGAGGCCCTCAAGGCGCTCGAGCCGACCACGCTGGCACTGTCGACGCATTCCTCCAAGCTGCTGTCTCTTGGCGCCCTTCTCGCCGCCTACGAGCACCAGCTCCCGATCGTTGCTGCACCAGCGGTCGACTATGAGGTCGCCGATGTCGACCTGACCGCCCTCGGCGTCGGCAACCAGGTGACCTGCGCCTGGCTGACCGGGGTGCCCTACCAATGACTCGGTGGCAGCCGTCGCGGCCCGTCCACCTCGTAGCACCACGAGACCGCTACCGTCAGGTTGTGTCGGTTCTTGTCGCGTCTCAGCGTGGTGGGCGCTGGAGCCCCCGGCGATGAAGACCCCCAAGTCACGTTCGGTGCTGGCCGCTGGCTACGCGCCTCTGGACATCGTGAACTACCGCGGCCGCGTGTGGCACGCCGCCGGAGGCACCGCCGGCAACGTGGCGGCCATACTCGGGTTTCTCGGTTGGGTGTCTTCGCTCGTTGCCGACTTCGGTGACGACCTCGCTGGCCGCCAAGCACGTGGCGACCTGAAGAAGGCAAACGTTTCGGTCGACCTGATTCGCCTTACTGCGGGGATGGCGACGCCTCGATTGGTGCACGAGATCAACGCCTCCGGCCACCGCTACCTGTTCCGGTGTCCCTCGTGCCGCCAGCGATTCCCCACGAGTCGACCGCTACGCACAGACCGGGCACACGAGGTGATCGGGTCGAGCCCGGCGCCGGATGTCTTCTTCTTTGATCGTCTGAACGCCGGCACGGTGCTCCTCGCAGAGCACTTTGCCACCGCCGGCAGCCTCGTCGTGTACGAGCCATCACGGCCCGCACGGTCGGACCTGAGCGCACGTGCGGTGAAGGTCGCACACGTCATCAAGCAATCCGACGACCGAGACGCGGGACTCGGGAACCAGGCTCCGATGCCCGGTCAGGTATGGATCGTGACGGGTGGCGACCGAGGAGCCCGCTTTCGCATCGGCACGGGGGTATGGCATTCGTCGCCCTGCTTCTCCTACCCCGTCGTAGATGCCGGAGGTGCAGGCGATTGGACAACTGCGGGCCTCGTTCACACCCTCCCGCTCGCCGAGCGTCGAACGGTGCGTGCGGTCGGCGATGCACTGCGCTGGGCGCAAGCACTGGCGGCCGTGAGCTGCGGCGCACCAGGTGCACGGGGTCTGGCGCGGCAGCAATCGGCAGATGCGGTACTTCGAGCGGCCCAGTTCCTCGAACAACGCGGCGAGAACCACGCCGCCGACGAGAGTGTGTCGAAGTGGTCGGCCTCATCCGTCCCGAGCGCTACCTGCAAGTGGTGCCTGCAGGCGTCTCCTGTCGATCGGACGAACTCCGCTACTGGTTAGGCGAGGGGCCCCTGATGGATTGCGTCGGCGGTCGACAACCGCTGTGCACGGAGAATTGGGTCGGTCGCTGGTCACAGGTTGGTCACTAACGATCACGGACCAGCCGTCACTGACCCGGGCGACCAAACGGGCGAGCACTCCGTGACCGTTGTCGAGGTAGGCCTCGTCGAGCGGCGTCGGTATCGGTGTCGATCCATCGGGTGGTACCGCTGGCGACAGAGGTTGAGGACCCGGCACGTCACCGTGACGGGGATCCCGTCGACGGCAAGCTCACGGACGAGCGGGAACATCATCTTCCCGGCAGGTTCGCCTGGGACAGGTACGCCGCGGCGCGGGACCTCGTTCTCCTGCTCGAGGAGACGGATGCGCTTCTTTTACTCATCGCGGACCACCTCGACGCAGTCCTCAACGGTCTGGGCCGGGAATAGCTGTTGCTGACGGGTGATGGTTGTCAGGTTGCGTATTCGACGTTGGCGTCGACGAGTCCGTCGCGGATACTGCCGAGATCGACGGGGTCGGCGGGGAGGTGGACTTCGTGGCCGGCCTCGAGGCGATGCACCTGCAGGAGGTCCCGCATCCCCGGAGCCGTCCTCGTGTGCCCCGGATGACGATCCTGACGCTGCACCCGCAGCCTGCCACCGTCCCGGACGGGGAATCGGTAGCGGCGACCACCAGCGTCGGGTCGAGATGTGGCCAGGCACGCAGGACCAGCCCGGAGGCATGAGCACGCCGGTGATCTCGATGACGCTCCATCGTCGTAACGGGTCACCCCGATGGTGAAGTCGCCGGGCAAGGAGTCCGCTCCGGCCGATCTCGTCAATAGCCCCAGCGACGTCCTGAGCCGACCGAAACGCCCGCTGAGCAAGTCGAAGCCCCGAGAACTCGGGGGCTCGGCCCTCCGCCCGCCGACGGGTGACCGAGGTCCGAGCGCACTCTGGCACAGCGGCGCCATTGATCTCATCAGACACAAGAGCGTCGTCGCACAAGCAGAAACCTGCGCGTGAACCTGCGCTATCCCTTGACCGCCCCTCCCGATAGCGATCATTATCGCAGGTGACGACCGACACACGCGAAGGCCGCAGCCGATGGCGACCGCAGACGAGACCTGGGGGGCACCGACGTGACATCGGCTCCCTGCGGCCCCGTTGATCCCCGCCTCCCGACCGAGCCGGTTCGCCCGACCGCGCCGGGCCCCGGTGAGACCCCGGCGGTGGCGTCAGTCGAGCAGCCAACCCGCCGACCCAGTAGCACGAGCGTCGCCGAGAAGACCGCGGATGGACTGCTAGCGCAAATCCCGAAGGCTGCGGTGCCGACGATCGTTCTCGGGCTCATCGGGACGGCCATCACGAAGCAGTTCGGCGACGGACCGGTGCCGCAGGTGCTCCGGTCGCTCGTACTCACATCGGCATACATCCTCACCGTCGTCGCGCTGGTCCGCACCAGTGGACGCGGGATCACCGATCGGTGGACCCACGTCAAGGAGACGCGGCCGAGCGCAGCGAAGCTCCGCCGCCACTGCAACGTGACGACGTGGATGTTGGTCGGCCTGACGATGCCGATCACCGTGTCGAGCGGCTGGGCATGGGCCGGGTTCGTCATGGCGGAGAGCTGGGTCGTCTTCGTGTGGGGGATGTCGGAATCCGACCTTTCCACGGAGCTGGAGGATCTGCGACAGGCGGCCTTGGCGCGCGATGAGACCCCGCAGGTGCGAGTGCTGATCAGGTTCTGGACCGGAGTGGACCCGGGAAGGTGGCTGTGGAAGAAGACCCGTGGCATGCGGAAGCCCGGCTCGATCCTCAAGCCAGTGTTTGACTGCGTCGGCGAACTGTTCGTCGGGGCGCCCGGAGCCATCGCCTCGATCGTCGCCATCCCGTGGGCCGTCTACTTCTCCACGGTCTTGTTGGCGTTCGCCGTTGCTGTGGTGTCCATCAGCGCCACGGAGGGCAAGGACGACGACTTGGCCACCAACGGCAGCACGTCGTCGTCCTCGTCGTCCTCGTCGTCCTCGTCGTCCACGTCGTCCACGTCGTCCACGTCGTCCACGTCGGCGACCTTGACCGTTGGCGACTCCAATTCCGGGTCGTCGTCGGACACTCCCGGCGACGAGGAGACCGAGCGCGACTACTACGAGCTGTGCACCGAGAACTCCCCGTACCCGGGCGCGGACGCCGAAGCTTGGGCCGGCGAGCGGCTAGAGGGGGTGTGGTTCACCCTCGGCGAGAAGCCGGGGTCCAAGGGTGCAGGTTGCTCCTCGGAGACGAAGGCGGTCAACGACGAGTTCGACGAGGTGCAGTACCAGTCCGGTAAGTGCGATCTCGATGCGGACTGTGGCCCGGAGAGCTCGGTGATCGGTTTGGGGGTCGTCACCCGAGCGCACGGCGACGTGATGCTCTACGGCACGGCAGCCGTGCGAGGCCTGGAGCTGCTAGGCCGGAAGCAGGCGATCGCGGGACCCGGCCGCCAGAAGCTCAGGACGGCCGGCGACTTGCAGCTCATGTACTCGCTCGCGGGAACCTCCACCTTCATCCGCTGGGACTACGACCAGGAGATGACCGAGCTCCCACCGGTCGCCACCGAAGCGTGGACGGCCGCGATGAGGATCACGGACAAGTGGCTGTGGCCGGTGCCCACCGCCGGCGGCTGGAAGCTCATGGAGTACCGGATCGCGAACGACATCCCGGTCGCCACCATCTCGATGGCCGGTGACCGTTCAATTGCAGCGACGGAGGTCATCACGACGGCGACGCTCACGATCGGCAGCACCAACACTGAGGTCACGCTCCACCAGACCATTCACCAGCTCCAAGAGCTCACCGAGCTCGGGATGCCGGTGCGACCGGAAGGCTAGGAGGCCCGCATGGCACTCATCGGAACTGACGCAGGCAGGACGACCCTCGCGCAGATCGAGGCGTTGACGCAGGCAGCGCGGCTCGGCAGCTTCGCGGCCGCCGCGGCCCAGCTCAATGTGAGCGACAAGCACCGCTTGATCCGCGCTGTTGAGCGCCTCGCTTCGAACCTGCACATCGAAGGACTGACGAGCCGCGACGGTGATGAGCCGCTGCTGCCAGCGGGGATGGCTGACCTCGAAGGGGCCGGCACGCGACTGTTGGAGGCCGTCACCGAGTTCGAACGTGCGACGCAGGTCTTGTCAACGCACACGATCGCCGTTCGATGCACGACCTATCCGAGCATGGTGACGATCTTCATGGCAGAGGCGACGGCTGTCTTCGAGTTCACCGAGTCGAATCTTCCGCTGCGCCGAAGGGTCCACTACGTGGATCTGGAGAGCGTGCATCGTCGGTCGCCGGGACCGAGTGTCATCCGACCGCTCGTGTCTGGCGCGACTGATGTCGCTGTTGGCCCAACACGGGACGTGTCGAACATCGACAACATCGAGACCCGCGAGCTCTACAAGTGGGCGGTGGTTGTAGGTGTCCACGCCGATCATCCTCTGCGAGAGGTATCTGCCCAGCAGGGCGGGCTCACTGCCGCTGATCTTGCGAGCTGGTCGCTGCTCGTGTCGCCACACGGCCACGTCACCCGAGAGCTGCTTCGCGGGATCGAACCGTCCACCGGGTTCGAGATCGAGATGGAGACCTCGAACACCCAAGCCCGTGCTGCACTCGGCCGCTCCGGTCTGCGGGTGCCGATCCTTGCGGGCGACGCTCTCACCGAGGAAGACCATGACCTGGACTGGCCGATGGTCCTTTGCACCGACAGGAAGGGCAGGATTCTGAGGACGCCGGACGGTGACGTGATCCCATTGACCGACTCCCATTCCGTCTATTGGCGCAGCGATCGGTCGGCGCCGCTCCTGGTGCACGTCCACGCGTTCGTCGAGGAGATCTACAAGTGCGCCGAGCGGCTCCGGGCTCGCCAAGGTGGGGCACTCACCCCCTTCTGACCCGCTGGGGAAGCTCGGTCGGCACAGGTGGGCGGCGTGCGCGACCGCCGGAGGACTGCGGCGGCGTGTCGGGCTACCAGAACGTGCTGGCCGTGTTGGCTGGCGCGGCCGACGAGGAGCACGCTTCGATGCTGGAGTGGGTGGGCAGCGGGTTCGACCCGGACGGCTTCGACCCGTCAGAGTTCGCCGGCAACTTGAAGGTCGGCTCGCTTCTCGAGCCGTAGCTCTCCATTGCCGGTGTTCGGCTGCGTGCTCGGGTCAGGCGCCGCTCCGAGCACGCTTGGCTGATGGGCAGCCAGACACTCACGGTCGAGGTCGACGCGGAGGGGGTCGCGGTCGCCCGTGTGGGGTGTGCTCGCCTGATCTGGCTCCACTTGGGCGGGTAGTGCTCAGTCATCTGATTTGGTCCCACCTGGGGGTCCACCGGGGGGTCTGGCCGGCCGTCGACCGCGGGTGATGCCCAAGAGGTCGAAGGTGACGTTGCACGAGCGTTCGTAGGGCGCATTACCGCGAGCAGCTCTCGATCGATGTGAGCTGGCCCGCCAGCCCGGTGTGCTCGTCGTGATGTGCGCCAGGTGCCTCCGGAGCGCAAGCGGGCTGTGCGGCCAACGCCGTTGCGAGACCGGTGGAAGCCGCCCATCGACGATTGGTTGGCGGCGGACCGGCTGGCACCGCGTAAGCAGCGGCACACCGCTCGGTGGGTGTGGCAGCGCCTGACCGAGGAACACGACGCACAGGTGGGCAAGTCGACGGTGCGCCGTTACGTGGCCCAGGTCAACCGGCGGATGGACGTGCCGCTGGTGGAGGTGATGGTCTCCCAGCACCACCCGTTGGGCGAGGAGGCCGAGGTCGACTCCGGGACGGCCAGCGTGATCCTGGCTGGGATCCCGGTGGACGTGTCGATGTTCGTCATTCGGCTCTCGGCGTCGGGCCGGGGCTACGCACGGGCGTATCTGAACGAGTGCCAGGAGGTGTTCCTCGATGGCCACGTGCATGCGTTCGAGCACTACGGCGGTGTTCACGCCGGATCCCGCTACGACAACTTGAAGGCCGTGAAGGCCCGGGACCGGATCGAGTCAGACCGGTTCATAGCGCTGCGGTCGCACTACCGCTTCGACAGTTCATCTGCCTCCCGGGGATCAAGGGCAGCCACGAGAAGGCGGCGAGGAGGGGGAGGTCGGCGGTTCCGGCCCCGGCACAAATTCCCGGTCCCCAACGTCGATTCGATGGCCGAGCTCAACGACTTGTTGATGGCAGGCGCCGCCAGGGACGACCGCCGTTCATCGATCAGCGGCGCATCACCGTGGCCGAGCACCTCGCGCTCGTTGCCCGAGCAGCTAGGTCGGTCCTCGACCTGGGATCGCGGCAAGGAACCTCTCCCAGCACGTGGCGTTGAAGCTCGAGACGGGCATCCTCGTGTTCTTGCCGACCCGCAGAGCCCAAAGCAATAGGGTACGAACGAGAAACACTGAGCTTCCCCCGGTATGACGGACACCGAACCTGAGGCGACGATGTCGCCGCTAGGGGGATGTCCAGATACCCCGAGCCCACCCGACGGAGTTCCGTCAGCGACCTGTCGAGCTTGCTCGGCTACGCGAGAAGCCCGTGGCCCAGATCGCGAAAGGACCTCGGGATCAGCGACCACTGAAATTCCCCAGGTGTAGCCACGATCGGTGGGCCCGCCGAGCCACTCTGGGGAGATTCACCTGGGCGCTGTCACCAATGCTTGCGCGGCTGGATGAAGCAGGCCGATATCGACGACGGCCACCGGGGAGAGCTCGCCAGCGGCGACCGACCCGGGCTCGGCGG
>JBDSUN010000060.1:0-5190 GCA_039927735.1 Acidimicrobiales bacterium
TCAGGTCGGCTCCGCTCACCTTGGAGGCACGATGACTGAGCGCGACCTCGACGGGCACAAGGCGATCGTCACCGGCGGCGGGGCGGGCATCGGTGCGGCCACCGCTCGACGCCTGGCCCATCGCGGCGCGCGGGTCGCGGTGCTCGACCGGGTGCCGGCGACCGCGCGGGCGATCGCCGAGGAGGTCGGCGGCCACGCGCTCACCGTGGACGTGGCCGATGCCGACGCCACCACCGCCGCCGTGCAAGCGGCCGCCGAGGCGATGGACGGGCTCACCGACGTGGTGGCGAATGCCGGCTTCGGGCTCAACAAGCCACTGCACCTGTACTCGGACAAGGAGTGGCGGCTCGTGGTCGGCGTGAACCTCGACGGCACCTTCCACACCCTGCGGGCTGCCATCCCGATCCTGCTGGCGGCCGGGGCCGGCAACATCGTCACCGTCGCCACCCTCAACGCCACCCGACCGCTCCAAGGGGAGGCTCCCTACAGCGCGGCCAAGGCCGGCGTCGTGAACCTCACGGCCACGGCCGCCCTCGAGTACGCGCCGGCCATCCGAGCCAACTGCGTGTCGCCGGGCATGATCGCCACCAACCTCACCTCGGTGATCACCGAAGATGCCGACTTCACCGCGGTGGCCGAGGCCGGCACGCCGCTGCGACGGATCGGCACTGCGGACGAGGTGGCCGATGTCATCGCCTTCCTGTGCTCGGACGCCGCCCGCTACATGACCGGCCAGAACCTGGTGGTGGACGGCGGGGCCGGACTGCCCAACCTCCAAGCCGACACCATCGTCAACGCCGTGCGAGAGCGGTATTCGTGATCAGGTAAACCGAACGCGCCGCTGGTGCGTGTGTTGAGCGATGGGGGCACTGCCGGTGGTGGAACCGTGGGACACGAGCCTGACGGCGCCGCCGGTGCCCGTGGCCTTCGAGCGCTTCAGCACCGGCTACGAGGACTTCTTCCGACAGGAGCTGCGGCCGCTCGTCGCGCTGGCCACCGCCATCGCCGGCGCCGATCGGGGTGAGGAGATCGCCCAGGAGGCCCTGCTCAGAGCCCACCGGGAGTGGGACCGCATCGCCCGCTACGACAAGCCGGGCGCGTGGGCGCGACGGGTCACCCTCAACCTGGCCACGTCGTCGCAGCGGCGGCGGAGCGCAGAGCGGCGGGCCCTCCAGCGGGTCGCCACCCGTCGGCAGCTGGACGCCCCGCCTCCCGAGGTGGACGACTTCTGGACGCTCGTCCGCCGCCTCCCCGACCGGCAAGCCGCGGCCGTTGCCCTCCACTACCTCGAGGACCTGAGCGTGGCCGAGATCGCCGACGCCCTCGGATGCGCCGAGGGCACGGCCAAGGCACACCTCCACAAGGCCCGGCGCACCCTCGCCGAGCACCTCCGCAACCAGGAGCCACCCCGATGACCGATCAAGACGATCCCGACCTGCGTGCCCTCGACGACGCCGCCCGCGCGGCCAGCCGCGGCCTGCACCAGCACGTCGCCCGTCACATCGACACCGAGATCGCCCTTGTCACGCTCCCCGCCGCACCGGTGGCCCGCAGCCGTGGCCGGTTCCTGGCCGTCGCCGCCGCCGCCGCGCTGCTGGTCGGCTCCGTGGTCACGCTGAGCGACCAGCAGGGCGACGGCAACGACCGCTCCCGCCTCGAGCTCGACGAGGACGGCAACAAGCTCCCCACGCCCGAGCCCGGCGTGCTCACCGCGCTCGGGCCACGCGACGGCAAGGACTCGATCCAGCTCCCCGTCTCCATCACGCCCGTCGAGGGGCTGCGGGACGGGGACGTCGTCACGGTCTCGAGCCCTGGCTTCCAGCCCGGCGAGCAGGTCGGCATCGTGCAGTGCGCCAGGGAGGCCGGTGGCGACACCCCAGAAGAGCGGGGCGGGGTCGACGGGTGCAACGTCGGCACCGTCCAGTACGCCGATGCCGACGCCGCGGGGGTGGCTACTGGCCTGTTCACCGTGCGCCGCACCGTGACCACGCCCCTCACCGGCACCGTCGACTGCGCCGCCGAGGTCGACCGCTGCATCGTGGCCATGGGGGCCATCAACGACTACGACCGCTCCGGCGGCTTCGGCTTCAGCATCGCCGGGGGCGGCGAGCCCATCGAGGTGCCCACCCTCTCGGTCTCACCGGCCGAGGGGCTGCGGGACGGCGACGTCCTCCGGGTGGAGGGGGACGGCTATGCACCACGAGCCATCGTCAACCTGTCGGTGTGTGCAAAGGACCCCGCCACCTGCTGGACGACCGGCGCCGAGATCGAGCTCAAGGGTGACGGCGGTGGCGTCGAGTGGTTCCAGTACGACGACGACGGGTCAGGCGGGACCGTCATCGGCCTCCAAGCCGATGACGAGGGGCGCCTGAGCGGCGACGTGCCCGTCTGGCGGTTCCTCCCCGGCGAGGCGCCCGGCACCTACGTGGACTGCGCGCTGAGCGAGTGCTCGCTGCGGCTCAGCACCGACGCCGACACGGCGCCGCCCCCGGCCCGCCTCGGCTTCGCCCCCGGCGGCGATGGCCCGATCCCGCCCGCGGTGGCGGTCGACCCGGCCAACAACATCGCCCCCGGTGACACGGTCGTCGTTCGGGGGGCCGGGTTCGCCCCCGACGTGAGCTTCTACGTCTCCCTCTGCGTCTCGCCAGCGGACCGGCCGGAGGAGCTCTTCAACTGCTTCGGCGGCGGCAACGGGGAGGATCGCACGGACGGCGAGGGCACCTTCGCCGTCGAGTTCGAGATCCCGGATCCGGAAGACCTGCAGCTGGAGTACGGCTCCGTCGAGGAGACGGCCACCACCACGGTCTGCGCCGGCTCGGCCGACTGCGGGAACGTCCCTCCACCCTCGTCACCCGCCTTCAGCTGTGACGGCGGGGTGACCATCTGCTCGGTCCGGGTGGAGGCCTACAGCGAGGACCAGGGCTTCCAGCTGCGTCCCAGCTTCCCGCCCGCGCCGGTGACCGTCACCTTCCGACCGGGGGCCTGACGGCCGCAGGCCTCCTTCCGCTGCGCATCTGGTCGTCCGGAGTGGGAGACTGGCGTTCGTGGCGTTCGTGGCGATCTCGGCGGGCACGGCCTTGGGAGCCCTTCGGGGCCTGATCGAGGTGCACTCGCGCGCCTTGGACGAGGACCTGCCCGGCGCACTCCAGGGGGTCGTCGAGCAGCTCGCCCGTGTGCTGGACGTTCGGGCCGTCGCCATCAACCTGCACCGTCCGGCCTGGGACGACTTCGAGATCGTGGCCATCCACGCCCCGCCCGAGATCATCGACGCGCTGCGAGGCGGCACCGTGCCGCGCGGCACGGCCGACCTGCTGCTCGATCCGAGGTTCGACGTCGGCGGGGCGTTCTTCGTCCCGGCGGGGGCCATCGACGAGGCCGACCTCGGCGGCGTCAGCGCCGTGCTGCCGCGGGACGACCGCCCTGACCACCCCGACCGCTGGCAGGAGGACGACGAGCTGCTCGTCCCCATCCAGTCGGCCGAAGGTGAGCTGATCGGCTTCGTGTCCATCGACGAGCCGAGCTCTGGCCTTCGCCCCGGGTCAGCCGAGATCGCCGTCGCCGTCGCCGTCGCCGACGCGGCTGCTGCCGCGGTCCGAGGTGCCCAGCGCGCGCTCGAGGCCCGCAGCAACCGCGAGGCCCTCCAGCTGCTGTTGGAGCTGTCGGCCTACCTCACCAGCGACGACGAGATCGACGACGTGCTCCTCCGCTGCTGTGACGGGATCCGACGGGCGCTCGGCTTCGAGCGGGTCATGATCGAGGTGGCCGAGGCCGGATCCAACGATCTGCGCACCCGCGCCTCGGTGGGTTGGGACGACGAGCCACCGGCCGGCATGAGCTCACGCGACGAGCTGACCAAGCTCCAGGACCCGGCCCACGAGATCGAGGGCTGCTACCTGTGGCCAGCCCACGAGGCCCTGGCTCGGGTCGGCTCGGCGGCCCGCCGGTACACGTCCCGCCGCAACGGGCGCGGGCCGCTGGCATGGGACCACCACTGGTTGATGGTGCCGCTCATCCACGCCGACGAGAGCATCGGGGGCTGGGTGTGGGTGGACGACCCCTCCGACCACCTCCTGCCCACCCCGGCCAAGCTCCGGATCTTGCGCACCTTCGCCAACCAGGCCTTGGTGGCGGTCACCGGCGCCGCCCACGTCGACCAGCTCAAGCAGCTGGCTCGGCTCGACGGGCTCACCGGTGTGCTCAACCGGCGGGCGTTCTTCGAACGGCTCGACGTCGAGCTGGCCCGGGCCCAACGGGCGGGCACCGACCTCGCCCTGGTGATGTACGACCTCGACCAGTTCAAGGCCATCAACGACGGCCATGGCCATCCCGCCGGCGACGCTGCCCTCCGGAGCTTCACCCGCATCTTGGAGCGCAACGTGCGGGCCACCGACGCGGTCGGGCGGGTCGGCGGCGATGAGTTTGCCCTCCTCCTGGTCATGGCCGATGCCGGCGAAACCGCCCTCATCCTCGACCGGATCGCCACGACGATGGAGGACGACCCGCCGGGCCTGCGCGAAGCCCGTGCCAGCTACGGCGTGGCGCGTGCGCCTGAGGATGGTTGGACGCCCGACGAGCTGGTGGAGGCGGCCGACCAGCGTCTCTACGACCACAAGCGCCGGCGCCACGACGGCCACCCGCACATCACCCTCGTCGAAGACCCAGAAGCCGGGTAGGCACTAGACGAAGTCCAGGTCAGGCGCCTCGAGCTCGTCAACCACCCGGGCACACGTCCCGCACCACCAGCGCGCCTCCACGACCGTGCCACAGGTGACGTGGTGCAGGGGCACCGTCTCGGCACTGGACCGAACGGCGCCCCAGTGGGCGAGGAGGCGGAGCGCTCCGGCCAGCTCCGCCCCGCTGGCGGTGAGCACGTAGGCGACCCGGTACGGGCGCTGCGAGTACGGCCGGGCGGCGAGGACGCCCTCCGCCTCCAGCGCCTTCAGGCGGCTGGAGAGGATGTTCGGGGCCAGCCCGTCGAGGCCCTCGAGGAGCTCGCCGAAGCGACGGGGACCGTGCAACAGGGACTCGACCAGGAGCAGGCTCCAGGGATCGCCGACGCGGTGCAGGGCCGCGTCCAACGCGGTCACCGGTGGGCTTCGGCGGGCGGGGGTTGGCATCGGCACCACTCCTCTCTAGAGTCACTTGCACTTCACAAGTTACCCCGAGGAGTCCCGCATGGTCACCATCGAG
>JBDSUN010000061.1:0-8255 GCA_039927735.1 Acidimicrobiales bacterium
CGGAACTCGCGCGCGCGCGGGACCAGCTGCGGGTTCACCCGGTTCCGACGGGCAGCCGAGACCCCGTTCAACGCCGTCCTCGAGGTCCGCCCCTAGTACGAGGGGGTCATCGCATCCGGCCGCTACCGTCAGCCGGCGATGGGCATCGTCGACGAGGACATCGTGGCGCTGCGGGATGCCACCGACATCGTCGCCGTCATCACGAAGTACACCCAGCTGCGGCGCTCGGGCCAGCGGTGGGTCGGGCTCTGCCCCTTCCACGGCGAGAAGACCCCTTCGTTCAACGTGAACCAGGAGCTGGGCCTCTACCGCTGCTGGGGCTGTCAGGTGCGGGGGGACGTCATCACCTTCGTGCGAGAGGTGGAGCACCTCGACTTCGTGGGAGCCGTCGAGCTGCTGGCGGGCTGGGCCGGCTTCACGCTGCGCTACTCCGACAAGGACGAGGGCGAGAGCCGCAAACGGCGGGCTCGGCTGGTGCGGGCGGTGGAGCAGGCCGTCGACTGGTACCACGAGCGGCTGCTCTCGGCCCCGGATGCGGCCATCGCCCGGAAGTACCTGCGGGAGCGGGGCCTCACCGGTGAGGAGGTGCGGGCCTTCCGGATCGGGTGGGCGCCGGAGGCATGGGACGAGATGGTGCGGGCTCTGAAGCTGCCCGACCAGGTCGTGCGCGACAGCGGCCTGGGCTACCTCAACAAGAACGACCGCCAGACCGACGCCTTCCGAGGGCGGATCCTGTTCCCGATCTTCGACGCCAACGGCGACGCAGTCGGCTTCGGCGGGCGGGTGATGCCCGGCGCCGAAGGCCCGAAGTACAAGAACACTCCGGAGACGCAGCTGTACCAGAAGTCCAAGCTCCTCTACGCCCTCAACTGGTCGAAGGCCCGCATCGTCAACGATGACCGGGCCATCGTGTGCGAGGGCTACACCGACGTGATCGGGTTCGCCCGGGCGGGCGTGCCGGCCGCGGTCGCCACCTGCGGCACCGCCCTCACCACTGAGCACGTGAAGCTCCTGCGGCGCTACGCCCGCAAGCTGGTGCTGGCCTTCGACGCCGACACGGCCGGCCAGGCCGCCGCCGAACGCTTCTACCAGTGGGAGAAGGAGCTCGACCTCGAGGTCTCGGTGGCCGACCTCCCGACGGGGGTCGACCCCGCCGACCTGGCCGACAGCGACCCGGAGCGGCTGGCGGCCTCAGTGGAGCACGCCGTGCCCTTCTTGAAGTTCCGGGTCGATCGGGTGCTGGAGGCGGCCACCCTCGGTACCGCCGAGGGTCGGGCCCGGGCGGCCGAGCTGGCCGTCGAGGTGATCCGCGAGCACCCGAGCGAGCTGGTGCGGGACCAGTACGTGATGGAGGTGGCCGGGAGCACGCGGGTGGCGCCCGAGCAGCTGCGGGAGATGCTGCGACGACCGGCACCGGCGCCGCGCGAGCGTCCCGATGACCGCCGCCGAGGGCCGGCGCCTCCCGAGCTCCAGGTGCGGGCCATGCGTCCGCGCGTGCTCGACGAGCGCGATGGGCCCGAGCTGGAGGTGCTCCGGCACGTCATCCACGACTGGGCGGCCGTGGAGCCGTGGATCCGCTACGAGGAGCTGTTCGTCAGCGAGCTGCACGCCGCCGCCTTCCGAATCCTCATGGCTCACCCCACCGTGCAGGGTGCCATCGAGGCGGCCGACCCTGGCGTGGCTGACCTCCTCGGGCGCCTCGCCACAGAGGAGCTGCAGGCGGAGCCCTTCGACGCGGTCATGCGCCTGCTCACCGAGCGAGCCCGCCACGCGGTGGCCGAGCTGTCCTCGCAGATCGGTGCGTCAGCCGACCCGACCGAGCTCATGCGCGAGCAGCAGTGGCTGACGCACATCGTCGACCGCCTGCGCGACCCGGATGGCGCCGTCGCCGCCGCGGTAGTTGGTAGCCTTCGTCGGCACCCAGGGTGAGGAAGGGGCATGACAGAGGCCACGCCGACGCTCAACCCCTGGAGGGGCTCCGAGGACGACCTGCGCAAGCTGGTCCTCCGGGGCAAGTCCAAGGGGTCGCTCACGATGCACGAGGTCGTCGATGCGCTCCCGCCGGTGGAGCTCACGACCGAGGTCATCGAAGCCGTGCGCGCGCCGTTCCTGGCCGCGGGGATCGTGCTCGACGAGTCGGTGCCCGTCGACGACGACGTCGAGCCTGACGCCCCACCCCCGTCCGTGGAGGCTGAGCTGCACGAGGCGCGCGACGCCGCCTTCCAGGCCCGTGACTTCGAGCAGGACGGCCCGGAGATCGGCGGCGTCCGTCCGGCCCGGTCGGCGGCCGTCCGTCGCCGGGTGCTGCGGGCGGCGACGTCGCCCGACCGCAGCGGCAGCTCGGATCCGGTGCGCATGTACCTCAAGGAGATCGGCCGGGTTCCGCTGCTCATCGGCACCGAAGAGGTGGAGTACTCGCGACGGGTCGAGTCCGGTGGGTTCGCGGCCGCCCGCCTGGCCGACCTCGCCGCCTCTGGCGAGCTGGCCGGTCTGGCCTTCGACGAGCGTCGAGCGCTGCAGCGCACGGTCCGCCGCGGCGAGGACGCGCGCGAGGTGCTCATCGAGGCCAACCTGCGCCTCGTCGTCTCCATCGCCAAGCGCTACGTGGGCCGGGGCATGCACTTCCTGGACCTGATCCAGGAGGGGAACCTCGGCCTGATGCGGGCCGTCGAGAAGTTCGACTACACCAAGGGCTTCAAGTTCTCCACCTACGCCACGTGGTGGATCCGACAGGCCATCACCCGGGCCATCGCCGACCAGGCCCGCACCATCCGAATCCCCGTGCACATGGTCGAGTCGATCAACAAGGTGCACCGCGTGCAACGCCAGATGCTGCAGGACCTCGGGCGCGAGCCCACCGTGGAGGAGCTGGCCGAGGCAGTCGGCCTCACCGAGGACCGCGTGCGCGAGATCCAGCGCATCAGCCTGGACCTGTTGTCGCTCGACGCCCCGGTGGGGGAGGAGGACGACTCCAACCTCTCGGACTTCATCGAGGACCAGGCCGCCGAAGCCCCCGCCGACGCCGCCGCCCGCCGCATGCTCAACCGGGCCGTCATCGACGCTCTCGACGAGCTCAACGACCGTGAGAAGGCCGTCGTGCGCCTCCGCTTCGGCCTCGACGACGGGCAGGCCCGCACCCTCGAGGAGGTGGGCAAGGAGTTCGGCGTCACCCGCGAGCGCATCCGCCAGATCGAGTCCAAGACGCTCGCCAAGCTCCGCCACCCCCATCGCAGCCAGAAGCTCCGGGACTACCTGGACGGCGAATAGCCACCCAGCCATCAGCGGTGGCTGGTCGGCCGCCCGTACCGCTATCGTGCGACGTTCCCTTCCGGGGTAGCTCAGCTGGTAGAGCGCGCGACTGTTAATCGTGTTGTCGGGAGTTCGAGCCTCCCCCCCGGAGCCAAGTGCACGTCCCGAGCACCGACGGGTGTGAGGTGGCATGCTGGCCAAGACCTCACCGTCACATCTACGTCGCAACACCGGGGGCATCAACATGAGCAGCGATCTCCACTCTTCGACTGCGCGCTCATGGGGGGTGGCACGGCCCGCGCTGGTGATTGCGGTGGCGGCTTCAGCGATGGCCGCGCTCATCCACGCGGCGGCCGTCAGCGGCCATGCCGGCAACACGACCCTCATGTGGATGTTCGGCCTCTGCAGCGCCGGTCAGCTGCTCTGGGCGGTCCTCGCCGCGGTGCGACCGACGCGGGTCGTCCTGAGCGCCGGGCTCCTGGTGAACGGCGGCGCCCTCCTCGTGTGGGCGCTGGCCCACTCGATCGGCATCTCGTTCATCGGCTCGCTGGCCGCACCCGCCGAGCCGGGAACCCAGGACCTGACCGCCGCCGCCTTCGCCGCCGTCAGCGTCATCGCAACGCTTCAGATGTTGCTGCGACCCGTCGTGCACCGTGTCGGCAGCCTGAGGTGGACGGGCGCCCTGGCCGCCTTGGCCATGCTGATCGCGGTCCCCGTCGCGGCGGCCGGCCCGACCGGAGGTCACGGCGGTGATGGGAGTCATCACGCCGATGGTGAGGTGGCCGGCGCCGAGCACGGTCCTGCGGGCGAGGCGGGCTCCGAGGGGCATGCGGACGGCGAAGCCGGCGAGGAGCATGCAGACGGCGGCGACCACGACGGTGCGGAGCGTGGGAGCGACCCGGCCCACGTCACGGGAAGCGACCACTCCGGTGGCGATCCGTCGCACCAGCCGGGATCCGATCACGTCCCTGGTGACGCCGCTTCTCACGACGACGGGGGTCATGCCGAGGGTGGCGGCACCCACGTCGAGGGGGACTTGGTCGGTCATGCCTCGGGCGGTCACGATCCGTCTGCTCCCCCGGCACCAGGAGGTCATGTCGAGCACCCTCCGGGCGTCACCCCACCGCCGACGACGGGAGGCGGCCACGTCGATCACCCACCGTCCCCCGTCCCACCAGGCCCCACCGGGCCGATCATCTCCCTCGACGACCCCCGTGTGACGGCAGCCCAGCGCAGCATCGCGGTGGGGCTCATCGACGATGCCCGCCGTGGCCTGGCCGCGTTCCCCGACGTCGCAGCGGTCGAGGCGGCTGGCTACGTCTCCATTGGTGATGGTGGATCCGACGGCTTCGAGCACTACGTCAACTGGGCCTATCTCACTGACGGTCACGAGCTCAACCCGGCCCGGATCGAATCGATCGTGGTGAAGAAGAACGGAACCGACCCCAAGCAGATCGTCTCGGCGATGTACATCCTGAACTTGGGCAAGACGATGGCCGACACGCCGGAGCTGGCCGGAGAGCTCACCTCGTGGCACGAGCACAAGGATCTCTGCTTCGAGGGCACCACCCTGGTCGCCATCGCCACCAACGGCTCATGCCCGCGCGGTGTGCTGACGTCGACGCCGCCCATGCTGCACGTCTGGATGATCCCGCGACCCTGCGGCCCCTTCGCCGGGCTCGAAGGCGATGCGGAGAGCTGCCCCACCCACGAGGGGCACTGACTCGTAGGGTTCCCGAACGGGCCCGTAGCTCAGTGGTCAGAGCAGGGGACTCATAATCCCTCGGTCGGTGGTTCGATCCCACCCGGGCCCACCCCCTTGACCAGGGAAGGCTTCGAATCCTGCTGCTCGGCGCCGGGCTGCCGTCCTTGACGGTGCCCGCCGCGATCTACTGGGGCGGTGTCCTACTCACAGATGTGCCCGCGCTGCGGCCTCGACCTCGCCGGCGGAGACAAGGACCTGGTCGCCGACGCGGTGGTGGAGCATGCACTGGTCGCGCATCGCCACTCGCTCGACCGTCAGGTCGTGCTCGCCCACCTCGAAGGCGTGCATCCCCACGAGCGCGACGAATGACGCCGGTCGCCGCCGCCGGGTGACGAGCCGGGTCACCGCCGCCCCGTTCGCCGCCGCCATCTCCGAGGTCGGCTACAAGGCCAGGCCCCTACCCGAGGTGTTCACATGACCCCCCAGATCCGAAGCCGCCCCGCCGGGCAACGGCTCCGCCGCGATCAGATCGCTCTCGTCGTCGTCGCAACCATCGCCGTTCCCGTCCTGGTGTGGGCCGGTGTGCGCCTCGCAGGGCGCGACGACAGTCCCCGCCCGGGTGACCTCGTCGCCCCCGGGGTGTCCCACGTCCACGGCCTCGGGATCAACTCGGCCGACGGGTCACTCGTCGTGGCCACCCACTACGGGTCGTTCCGCATCCCCACCGACGGCGACGACGCCGAGCGCATCGGGGACAGCTTCCAGGACACCATGGGCTTCACCGTCGCCGGTCCCGACCACTTCCTGGGCTCCGGCCATCCCGACGTCGCCGGCAGGCAAGCCGGTCAACCCGGACAGCTCGGGCTCATCGAGTCAGACGACGCCGGGGACACCTGGACCAGCCTCTCCCTCAGCGGCGAGGCGGACTTCCATGGCCTCGCGTTCGCCCACGACCAGGTGTACGGCTGGGACTCCGGCAGTGGCCGCTTCATGGTGTCGAGGGACCGCGCCGAATGGGAGACCCGCTCCACGCTGGATCTGTACGGCTTCGCGGTCGACCCCGACGACGCCGAGCACGTCCTCGGCGTCGCTCCGAGCGGTCTGACCGAGTCGGCCGACGGCGGCCGCACCTGGGCGGAAGCCGACGGCCCGCAGCTCTTCACACTCAGCTGGGACGCAGAAGCCGGACTGTGGGGAACCGACCCCGGGGGCATCGTGTGGCACCGATCGGGTGCCGACTGGGAGTGGGCGGGGAGCCTCGCCGGCGGAGCGCAGGCCCTTCTCGCCACGCCCGACGCGCTGTACGCCGCCGCCCACGACGCCGCTGGCGTCACCGGCATCTACCGATCCACCGATGACGGCCGCACCTGGGAGCTGCGCTACCGGGACACCCCCCAGGAGGGCGCCAGCGACGCAGGGTCGGCGCCCGGACCGGCGTCCGATGACGCATTCGTCCTTCGCCGGCCGGCGCGCGCGACGGCGACCGCGCCCCAACGGAGCGCGGTAGGGCTCACCGGTGCTGGTCCTGCCTGACGGGGTGGTCGTCGTGGGAGGTCGACTTGGACTGGTTGCCCATCATCGTCTTCATCATGACGAACATCATGATCGGGCAGATGGCGACGACGGCCAGGAACCCGAGGGTGCTGGCGGACACGCCGAAGGCGAGGAGGGCGATGACGGCGAGGCCGACACCGATGAGGCAGTGGCCGTAGTGGAGGTTCTTCATGGCGGACTCCTTCTGTTGTCTCGATCATGCACTCCCTCGTGGGCGGTGTACGGAGGCGGAGGTCACCTCGTGAGGTGACGAAGGTCCCTACCCCCATGGGGTTGCCCGAGCGCAGGATGAGGGGCGATCGGGAGGTCTTCGATGACCATTGCCACGCTGTTCGTCACCGCCGGCGGGATCGGCCTCATAGCGGCCCTGGCCCGCTACTTCTTCAAGCCCGGGGTTGCGACGGTCGCCGGAGTGGGTGACGACGGCCAGGAGGTGACCGTGGTCGTGCAGGGCGGCTACCAGCCGAACCTGATCCACGCCCAAACCGGCACCCCGCTGCGCCTGGTGTTCGATCGGCGGGAGGACGGGGACTGCAGCTCCCGGGTCGTGTTCGGTGACCTGGGGGTCAACCGATTCCTGGCCCCGTTCGCCACCACGGTGGTCGAGCTGCCCACCGATCGGCCAGGCACCTTCGAGTTCAGCTGCGCGATGAACATGATCCGCGGCACGGTCGTCCTCGACGGCGAACCAGCCGCCACCCCTGTCGCAGCTCCCGCGTCAGAGCACCGCGCAAGCACATCCGTCGCCGCCGAAGACGTCGGGGAGGATGAGGCTCGACGAGCCGAGCTGCGGGATCTGACCCGCCGGGTGCTGATCGGGGTCGTGCTGACCGTCCCGGTGTTCGTGGCGGTGATGGCGATGGAGCTCTTCGACGCCACCTGGGTGCCCGGTCCGATGATGGAGCCGTGGGTGCAGCTCGCCCTCATCGCCCCGGTGATGGGATGGGTCGGCGGGCCGATCCACCGCACCGGCTGGTTGGCGTTGGCGCATCGGGCCGCGGACATGAACAGCCTCATCACGCTGGGCACCCTCGCCGCCTTCGGCTACAGCCTCCTCGCCACCATCGCCCCCAGCCTCCTCCCGGTCGACGCCCGCGACGTCTACTTCGAAGCCGTCGGTGTGATCATCACGCTGATCATGCTGGGCCGCCTCCTCGAGGCCCGCGCCAAAGCCGGCACCGGCGAAGCGATCAAGCGGCTGATCGGACTCCAGGCCCGACTGGCCCACGTGGTGCGCGACGACGTCGAGGTCGAGGTAGCCGTTGAGGACGTCGTCGCCGGCGACATCGTTGCCGTGCGACCGGGCGAGAAGATCCCCGTCGATGGTCAGGTGCTCTCCGGGCACTCCAGCATCGACGAGTCCATGGTCACCGGCGAAGCGATGCCCGTCACCAAGGAGGCCGGGGACACGGTGATCGGTGCCACGATCAACCAGACCGGCGCCTTCCGGTTACGGGCCACCAACGTCGGGCGCGACACCGTCCTCGCCCAGATCATCGACCTCGTCCAGCAGGCCCAGGCCTCCAAGGCGCCCATCCAACGCCTCGCCGACTCGGTGTCACGGGTGTTCGTCCCTGCGGTGATCTTCGTCGCGATCGCCACCTTCGTTGTCTGGTTCGACGTCGGCCCCGACCCGGCGCTCACCCGCGGGCTCATCGCCGCGGTTGCGGTGTTGATCATCGCCTGTCCCTGCGCGCTGGGCCTCGCGACGCCGTTGTCGATCATGGTGTCCACGGGCAAGGGAGCC
>JBDSUN010000062.1:0-4533 GCA_039927735.1 Acidimicrobiales bacterium
GGCTGCGGCAAGTCGACGACCGGCCGGGCCATCATGCAGCTTCCCGCCCCCACCGGTGGCCGCGTGCTGTTCGAGGGCTCTGACCTCGCCTCGCTCAGCGGTCAGCAGCTGCGCGAGGTGCGCACCCGCCTGCAGTTCATCTTCCAGGACCCGATCTCGTCGCTGAACCCGCGCCGCAAGGTGAAGGACATCGTGGCCGAGCCACTGCGGATCTGGAAGCGCGGCTCCGACGCCGAGCAGACGGCGCGGGTGGCGGAGGTGCTGGACGCGGTGGGCCTCGACCCGGCCGTGTCCGCCGACAAGCGGCCCCACCAGTTCTCCGGCGGGCAGTGCCAGCGCATCTCCATCGCCCGTTCGCTGGTGCTCGAGCCCAAGGTGATCATCTGCGACGAGCCGGTGTCCGCCCTGGACGTGTCGGTCCAGGCCCAGATCCTCAACCTGCTCGAGGACATGAAGGCCCGCTACGGGCTGACCCTCATCTTCATCGCTCACGACCTCGCCGTCGTCAAGAACATCAGCGATCGCGTGGCGGTCATGTACCTCGGCAAGATCTGCGAGGTGGGCAACCCCGATGCCCTCTATGCCACCCCGGCGCACCCCTACACCGCCGCCCTGCTGCGCTCCATCCCCGTGCCCGACCCCACCGTGCCCCCCGTCCAGAGCGGCCTCATCACCGGGGATCTGCCCTCCCCGATCGACCCGCCGGCCGGCTGCCGCTTCCGGACGCGATGCCCACTGGCGCAGGAGCGGTGTGCGATCGAGGAGCCCGTCATCCGGGAAGTGGCCGACGGGCAGTTCGTCGCCTGCCACTTCCCGCTCGTCGGGCCCGTCGCCCCGGAGGGGACCCCTGTGGAGGCGGGCGCCACCACCTCGTAGCCACCCCAGACGGCTCGGCACGAGGGGGTGACGTGAGCCAGCGCCCGGTCAAAGAGGCCAAGTCCCACCTGCGGCTCGATCCGGTCACCCGACGCGCCCTCTTGGTGGAGGCGGCGGCCGGGGTGTTCCGCGGGCGAGACCCTGGCGAGGTCAGCTTCGAGGAGGTGGCCGACGCCGGCGGCGTGTCCCGATCGCTGGTCTACGCCTACTTCGGCGACCGCGGTGGTCTCATCGCGGCGGTCTACCTCCACAACCTCGAGCGCCTCGACCGCGAGCTCGGCCGGGCCCTCGACGACCGCCTGCCCGACGAGGTGCGCCTCCGGCGCGTCATCCGTCGCTACCTCCTCTTCGCGCGCGACAACGAGGCGGCCTGGAACGCCATGGCGGCGGCCGGATCCCTGCAGCATCCCGCCGTGCAGGCCGCTCGTCGCGCCCGCATCGAGCGCATCGCCGAGTCGTGGGGCTCGACCCCCAGTGCCCGCCTGGTCGCCCGGGGGGTGGTGGGCCTGCTCGAGGCGGGGGCGCAGGACTGGGTGGACTACCGCGACTCGGGCCTCGAGCAGGCCACCGACGTGCTCTTCGCCGTCCTCTGGGAGGGTCTGCCAGGGCTACGCAGTCGCGGCATCGTGGCGGCCAGCTGAGGGCGATAGCGTTGGTCCCCATGCCCGACGCCCCCGCCATCGAGATCGACCCCACGGCCAAGTTCGAGGTCACCTTCGCCACCGCCAAGGGCGACATCGTCGCCCTCCTCGACGCCAGCCTCGCCCCGATCACCGTCAACCACTTCGTGGTGCAGGCCCGAAAGGGCTTCTACGATGGCCTCACCTTCCACCGGGTCGTCCCAGGCTTCGTGATCCAGGGCGGCGACCCCGAGGGCAGCGGCCGCGGCGGCCCCGGCTACAAGTTCGCCGACGAGCCGGTGCAGGCGCCGTACGTGCTCGGCGCGCTGGCCATGGCCAACGCCGGTCCGGACACCAACGGCTCGCAGTTCTTCATCTGCATCGACGACTGCCAGGACAAGCTCCAGCCGCTCTACAACCTCTTCGGCCACGTCACCTCCGGCATCGAGGTGGCCCAGTCGATCGCGGTGGGCGACAAGATGACCACGGTCTCGGTCACCGACGCTTGACGGGAGCGGCGCCGGCCACCGAGCACAACCTGGCCGCCCTCCACGAGGCCATCGCCGCCACCATCCCCGAGCGGGACTGCATCGTGTGGCGGGATCGTCGCCTGTCCTGGGCAGAGGTCACCGACCGCACCCGGCGCCTGGCGCAGGTCCTCCTCGAGGCCGGCCTCGGCGCCCATCGCCGGCTGGCCGACGGGGCGCCGTGGGAGTCACCGCACGACCAGGTGGCGCTCTACCTCCACAACGGCAACGAGTACCTGGAGGGCATGCTCGGCGCGGCCAAGGCCCGGTGCGCCGCCATCAACGTCAACTACCGGTACGTGGCCGACGAGCTCCGCTACGTCCTGGCCGACAGCGCGGCCACTGCCGTCATCTTCCACGGAGCCTTCGCGAAGACCCTCGCCGCCGTCCTGCCCGACCTGCCTGCAGTGACCCTGCTCCTGCAGGTAGACGACGACAGCGGCGCGCCTCTGCTCCCCGGTGCCGTCGCCTACGAGACCGCCCTCGCCGCCGTGGAGCCACGGCCGCCGGTCGAGCTGTCCCCGGACGACCTCTACATCCTCTACACCGGCGGGACCACAGGCATGCCGAAGGGGGTGCTCTGGCGCCAGGCCGACTTCCTGGCCACCTGCCTGGGCATCCACCAGCCCCTTGAGGTCCTGATCGCGCAGGCGGCCGGTGCCACCCTCCGGAACCTGCCGGCGCCACCGTTCATGCACGGGGCTGCCCACTGGAACGCCATCAGCGGCTGGCTGGCCGGAGGCACCGTCGTCATCCAGGACGATCCTCGCCGCCTCGACCCCGAGGACATCCTTGCCACCGTCGCCCGCCATGACGTCACCTCGCTCCTCATCGTCGGCGATGCCTTCGCCCGACCCCTGGTGGAGGCGCTGCGGGCGGGCCACCGCGAGCTGCCCACCCTGCGGTTCCTCCTCACCGGCGGTGCCATCCTCTCGGCGGTGGTGAAGGACGAGCTCCTGGCGCTCCTCCCCCACCTGCGAATCGTCGACGTGCTCGGGTCGTCCGAGACCGGCCGCCAGGGCGTGAACCGCTCCGACACCGGGCGGGGGACGGCCGCCGGGTTCGCTCCCTCCAGCACGGCTGGCGTGCTGTCGGCCGACCTCAGCCGGGTGCTCGCGCCCGGAGACGCCGAGCTCGGCTGGCTCACCCAGACCGGTCGAGTGCCGCTCGGGTACCTCGGCGACCCCGACAAGTCCGCCCGCACCTTTCTCCTCATCGACGGCGAGCGCCACGCCGTCGCCGGCGACCGGGCCCGACTCCTCGCCGACGGCTCTATCGAGCTGCACGGGCGCGACTCCGTCACCATCAACACCGGCGGCGAGAAGGTCTTCGCCGAAGAGGTGGAGCAGGCGCTCAAGCGGCATCCGGCCGTGTTCGACGTGCTGGTGGTCGGACGGCCCAGCGAGCGGTGGGGTCAGGAGATCGTGGCCGTCGTGCAGATGCGGCCGGCGACCGCCGCGACCGACGACGAGCTGCGGATGACGGTCCGCCAGCACCTGGCCGCCTACAAGGCCCCGAAGGTCGTCGTGCGGGTCGACCGGGTCGAGCGCAGCCCCAGCGGCAAGCCCGACTACGGCTGGGCGGCCGCCGTCGCCACCGATAGCGTCTGACCCCCATGCCGAAGCGCACCATCCGACTTCCCTTCGCGCTGGATCTGCGACGGTCGCTGCGGCCGATGCGCCTCGGCCAGCACGACCCCACCTTGCAGCTGACCTCCACCACCCTGATCCGGGCCATGCGGACGCCCGAGGGCACCGCCACCATCCGGGTGGACCACACCGGCGGAGACCTCGAGCTCGAGGCATGGGGGGAGGGGGCGGCGTGGGCCCTGGAGACGGCGCCGGGTCGGCTCGGCGTCCTCGATGACCAACGAAGGGCTCGAGCAGCTCGAGCATGCGGTCATCGGAGCCACGGGGCTCACCGGCCAAGGCGAAGGCGACGAGGTTCTTCACGTGGAAGTCGCCGACGCTCACGGCGTCGGCGTCGCCGTGGGCGAGCCGGGACACCTCGGCTGAGGTCCACGGGCCGACGCCCGGGATGGCCTCGAGGCGAGCGCGGAGCTCAGGGGTGGACAGCGCCCCCGCCGCCTCCAACCGGGCGGCATGGGCGCAGACCCGCTGCAAGGTGTCGGCCCGCTTCTTCTCCACCCCGACGACGTGGAGCTCGTAGTACCCGAGCTCGGCGATGGCCTCGGGGAGCGGGGGGACCAGGAGGCCAGCGGGGCCCGGGGCGGGCCCCCCCCACCGCTCCACCAGCTGGCGGAACGACCGCTTGGCCTCGAAGCCGGTGACCTTCTGGCTGAGGACAGCCGGGATCAGGGCCTCGAGCACCCGCCCGGTGCGAGGCAGGCGCAGGCCCTCGGCTCGGCGGTGCAGGTCGAGCACGAGGGGATGCTCCGGCTCGAACCCGGCCCGGTCATCGAGGACGCCGAGCCGACCCGGCGCCGTCTCCAGGGCCCACGCCGCCCCCTCCCCCCATGCCTCGAGCTCGAGGTCTCCGCCGGTGTGGTC